>CAYFQA010000050.1:0-6675 GCA_964345145.1 uncultured Muribaculaceae bacterium
TTAATATTATTGTTGTATACATTACTCTTTTATTCATATACTTATTATATCATATGCTTTATTTTAATGCTATTTTTTATTCTTCAATATTGAAGTCTTCTAGTAGACCATTTTCTTTTAGAACTTTATTGACTCTTTCATTCGCGTCATTTAGTCTATCACCACAAGATTTTGCTAGTTTCATTGCTTCTGTATACTTATCTATCGCGATATCTAAGTCAACATTACCACTTTCTAGTTCTTTAACAATTGTTTCTAGTTCTTCAATCATAGTTTCAAAACTTTTATGATTTTTTTCTTTTTCGTTCATTATTCTTTCACCTCTTTAACTATACTTATTATTGTTCCTTCATGGAGTTTTGTTTTTATTAAATCATCTTTACTAAGATTTTTAATACTTTTTATAATTTTTTCTTCTTTAGTAACCATAGCGTATCCTTTATCTAAAATGGTTAATGGATTAAGAAGAGTTAGTTTATCGATTAGGGTATTATATTTTATTTCCTTTGCTTGATATATTACATTGGGGTTAACTAGGATGTGTTTATTGATTAGATTATTATATTTTAGTCGATAATTATTTAATTTATTATTAATTGTATTATTTAATTGATCGATGATTAAAGATAATTTTTGTTCTTTTACTTCATAAATACTTCTTGGATTCATTAGACTATATGATTTTTTTAAAATATTTAATTCATGGGTTGCTAGTTTTATTTTATTAGCAATAGACCTATTTAGTCTTATTTGAAAGTTATTTAAATTATTATTGACATCGATTAAATTAGGTACAGCTAGTTCTGCTGCTGCAGTTGGAGTAGGTGCTCGTAGGTCAGCAACAAAGTCTGAGATAGTATAGTCTATTTCATGTCCTACCGCGCTTATTACAGGGGTTTTAGTCTCATATAAGGCTCTTGCTACTACTTCTTCATTGAATGCCCATAAGTCTTCAATCGAGCCGCCTCCACGACCAAAGATAATTACATCTAAATCATATGTATCAGCTAGTTTTAAATTTTTAACTAAATCATCTTTAGCCAATTCTCCTTGAACTAACGATGGAAATAAGATTATTTCAGCAATTGGATATCTTCTATTGACAGTCGTAATTATATCTTGAATAGCCGCGCCTGTTGATGCAGTTATAACGCCAATTTTATTTGGATATTTAGGAATGGGAATTTTATGTTCATCGCTAAATAATCCTTCTTTAGATAATTTTGTTTTTAGTTCTTCAAATTTTTGAAAAAGATTACCTAGCCCTTCACTTTCCATATTTTCAATATAGATTTGATAATTACCTGTCGCCTCATAAATACTTATTTTACCTTCGACTAAAACTTTCATTCCATCTTCTGGTTTAAATTTTAAATTATTAGCTTGATAAGAAAACATCACTGCACTTATTCTTGAGTTTTCATCTTTTAATGTAAAATACAGATGACCTCTACTATGCCCTTTAAAGTTGGATATTTCTCCTTTTAAAAATACTTTTTGAAGATGGATATCTGTATCTAATTTTCTTTTTAAATAACGATTAATATCACTTATCGATATATACTTACTTTCATTCATCATTTATCATCCTATCTAATACAGCATTAATCATTTTTCTGACATTATCATCAGAATATTTTTTAGCAAGTTCGATCGCTTCATTAATTATTACTATTTCCGGAGTTTCAGTATATTTAAGTTCATAAACAGCTATTTTCAAAATAGCTTGACCTGTTTTATCTAAACGATCAAGAGTCCAATCTTTTAAATATTTATTTGCTAAATTAATTATTTCATTTTCATGAGTAGTGATTCCATAAACTAATTCTTTGACAAATTCATTATCGATTTCTAAATTTTCATTAATGACTTGTTCAATATCATATTCCATCTTCTGAGCATCATAAACAGAAGCTTGATATAAAATAGTCATTACTTTTTCTCTTAATTCACTTCTTGTTAAATTCATATTCTCACCTACTTATTTTTTTCTTTTAATTCAATAATTATATTTAATGCTTCCATTGGGGTAATTTCTAAAGGATTAATTTCTTCTAATCTTTCTTTAATTGGATCTTTTTTCTCTTCATTAAAGACAAATAGTAATTGTTCATTAATCGGTTTTGCTGTATTTAAATCTTCTTTTTCATAATGATTTAAAATTTCACTTGCTCTTTTGATTATTTCATCAGGCATTCCCGCTAGAGAAGCAACATGAATTCCATAACTTTTATCAACTGGACCATTTTCTATTTTATGTAAAAATGTTAAATTACCATTCTCTTCATGTGCTTTAACATGAATATTTTTAATTGATTCAAACCTTTTACTAAGATCGGTTAATTCATGGTAATGAGTTGAAAATAATACTTTACATTTTTGATGAATATTAATATATTCTAAGATTGATTCTGCAAGACTCATTCCATCATAAGTCGCTGTTCCTCTTCCTAATTCATCGAATAGTATTAAACTATTTTGAGTAGCATTAATAATCGCATTTTTAGCTTCTAACATCTCGACCATAAATGTCGATTCGCCAGAGACTAAATCATCAGATGCTCCAATTCTTGTAAATATTTTATCAAATACTGGCATATTAGCACTTGTCGCCGGAATAAATGATCCCATTTGAGCTAAGATAACACTGATAGCTACTTGTCTCATATAAGTACTCTTCCCTGACATATTTGGACCTGTAATTAACAAAGTAGTAGTTTTCTTATCCATTATAACATCGTTGGGAACATATTCAGTATTAATTACTTTTTCGACTACTGGATGACGGTTATCCTGAAGATGGAGTACTCCATCTTCATTTAATTTTGGTCTAACAAAAGAATTTTCCTCAGCACATACAGATAAAGAAACAATCGCATCTATTTCCCCAATTATATTACTCATTTTCTTTAATTCAATAATATTATTTTTTATTTTTTCTTTTATTTCATTAAACAACTGATATTCTAATTCAATAATCTTTTCTTCAGCATTTAAAACTAAAGCTTCTTTTTCTTTTAATTCAGGAGTAATAAACCTTTCGGCATTAGCTAACGTTTGTTTTCTTTCAAAACCCCATTCTTCTTTAATATCTTTGATTTGACCTTTAGTTATTTCAATATAGTAACCAAACACTTTATTAAAACCAACTTTTAGAGTCTTGATACCAGTTCTTTCTCTTTCTTCTAATTCTAATGCGGCGATGAAGTTTTTACCACCACTTCTAATTTTATGTAATTCATCCAAATCATGATTATATCCTCTTTTAATTAAATAACCGTCTTTTAAAGTAACTGGTGGTTCTTCATAGATAGAATCTTCTAATAGATTAACTAATTCTTTAAATTCAGTTATTTCATATTTAAACTTTAATTTATATATTATTTCTTTAATAGTAGGTAATACATTTAAAGATTTTTTTATTTGCAGTACATCTCTAGCATTTAAAGAACCATTTGTAATCTTACCACAGAGTCTTTCAATATCATAAATTTCATATAAAGCATCTCTTAGTTGTTCCTTTAGAATAAACTCAGTATTTAAAATCCCAATCATTTCATATCTTTTTTCAATCAAGTCAATATTTTTTAATGGTCTAATTAACATTTCCTTTAGAGTTCGACCACCCATTGCTGTTTTGGTTTTATCTAATAACCAAATCAAAGAGTATTGTCTTTCTTTATTACGAATTGTTTCAATCAATTCCAAGTTTCGGATTGTATGTGAATCCATCTCTAAATAATCATGTGTATTAATGATTTCAACTTGATCAAAATTACTTAAATCTTTTAATTGGACTTTAACTAAATAATAAAATAAATGTTTAATTCCCTGAATTACTTTTGGATCTTGAATATTGGCATAAAGATTATTATATTCTTTTTCTAAATAGTTTTCTTCAATAGTTATTTCAATATTATATTCATTTTTAAAGGTATTTATCAAATTAAGATTAAAGTCTGGTGTTAAAACTATTTCTTTTAAACCTAATTTTAAAACCTCATTGATTAATTTATCTGAATCATTGTTAATTAAAATTGAAGATAATTTACCTGCTGAAACATCTGCATAGGTAATCAAATAAGAATGTTTATAATCAATAATGCTTCCTAAGTAATTATAATTTTTAGCATCTAAGTATTCTAAATCAGCAATAGTTCCCTTACTTATTACTTGAACTACTTCTCTTTTAACTACTCCTTTAGCCTCAGTAGCGTCTTCCATCTGTTCAACTATCGCGACTTTATAACCCTTATTTACTATTTTTTCAATATAGCCTTTAACTGAGTGATGTGGAACACCACACATAGGTATTCTTTCTTCTAAGCCAGCACTTTTCCCAGTTAGGGTTAACTCTAACTCGCGAGCAGCTATTTCACTATCTTCAAAAAACAATTCATAAAAATCTCCTAAACGAAAGAAAACTAAAACATCTGGATATTGATCTTTAATATCCATATATTGTTTCATCATTGGACTTAATTTTTCTCTGTCTACTTCGCTTCTTTTCATTTAAATCACACTAATAGTTACCAAAAAAAAAGATATTTTAATATCTTTTATATATTATTTATTACAATCTTCGGGATTCGAAGTAAAATTACCTCCAACAATCCCAAAAGAACCAGCAAAAGAACTAATCGAATTAGGAGACAAATAACTATCGACTGTAAATGTAACTGTATATTCTTGAACAATTCCCGCTGGAATTGAATTACCATTGATAATTCCTTGATTTGTCGAGTTTGTTTCTGGACGACAAATATCCGTAACTTCTAAACAAGGGGCAGTTGATGTAACTTTATTTGGATAATCAGAATAACTTTGACAAACAATACTATATCTTAAATCTTCTTCACTAAAACCATTGACAACATTTGTCCATACCACCGAGTATTTATATTCAGAATTATTAGGATTTTCAACTCTAAATGTCTTAGTTATAGTTTGACCGGGAATAAAATTACTAATTTTTATTTCGGGGCCATCGACAAAGTTAAGATTTACATTTGCAGTTTTTAAATTGATTTCGCTTGCCTTATCATTACCTTGACTACGAGTTGAAAAATAAGCAAATGAACCACCCAAAATTAAAGCAAAAAAACTAAAAGCTCCAATTAAAATTAATGTATTTTTTTTATTAGAAATCAACATAATATCATCCTTACTAATTAATTATATCAATTATTTCTTAAGACATCAATAGCTTCATTTAAGTCACTAATACCATATATCTTAATTTTATAATTATGTTTCTTTTGTAAATCTAAAGCTTCTTTTAAATTAGCTTTTGGCACTAGAAATATATCAGCATTATTTTTTTCTGCCCCACCTAATTTATATTTTATACCACCAACTTCATCAACTTTACCATTGATATCTATTGTTCCTGTACCAGCAATTTTTCTTCCTTTTGTAAGATCTCCAGGTGTAATTGCATCAAATATTGCAAGAGATGTTATAAGTCCTCCAGAAGGCCCACTTTCTCTTTTTCCTTTATCTACAAATAAATCAATATCATTTTTAATTTCAAAAGTAGTTATTATCATAACACCTACTTTAACTTTTCCTTCAGATAAATATGTATTAACAGGAATATTCATTTCTTTGCCATCTCTTTTAATTTTAAATTCAACTTTTTGTCCAACAGCTAATGATTCAATATATTCAATTAATGAATTAATTTCATTAATTCGATATCCATCTACTAATAAAATCTCATCATTAATTTTCAAATTTCCTTTATGTTCTTTTGTTAAATAAGCAACAATATTTTTAGAATCTATTATTTCATGGGGTATATTAGCGGCTTTTAATGCTACAATTTTTGCATTAGAAATTGCCTCGTCATAATAAAGTCTATCTCTACTTTCCATATCTTCAATAGTTTCATTTTCTAAAACTACTTTCTTAATAGGTACTGCATCCCATCCAGGAAGTATTTTTGATAACAAAACAAAAGGAATATTTGGACTTACAACTCTAACAGATGTTAAATTATAAGATCCAGTTGAAACACTAAAGTTTGTTGAATTAATTCTTTTACTAACATCTGTTAAATTACCTGGTGTATAAACAATATATGGTAATTTAATAAAGAAAATAGCAATAAGCACAATTAAAGAAAATATAAATCCTTTATTTTCTTTAATTGTTTTTTTAAAATCTGTTGTTTTTATTTCTTCTTTAATTTTATTTAAATCAAATTTTTTGTTTGTTTTCTTAGCCAATTTTTACACTTCCATTTCTTGCCGAATCAGTTAATCTAGCTTCAATCCATATTTTTGATTCTTGATTTATAACTATTATATTTAAATTAATCGTCGCACCTGCAAATATATTATCATAAGTAGTAACTTGATTAAACATTGCTCCATTCATATTTATATTACTTAACAATGGACAAAGTCTAAACATATCTTCCATATTAGTAACACTTGATGTATTAACTCCAGCCATATTAACAGATGTTAATTTGCTATTACTATAAAACATTCCACTTGTATTAGTAGTATTTGCTAAATTAAAATGTCTGATATCAATAGTTGTTAATGATGTTCTTGAAAACATATGTCTTGTTGTCGTTACATTAGTTGTATTAAAATTACTAATATTTAAATTATTAAGTGCATGACAACGAGCAAACATATATGACATATCTGTAACTCTTTCAGT
>CAYFQA010000051.1:0-1536 GCA_964345145.1 uncultured Muribaculaceae bacterium
GTTTTATCATTACGATATTGTGTACGAATTGAATTCGGTTCTTTGAAACAAAGTGGATCTACTTGTTTATCACCAGTACAAAGATCTTCATAATCTGTTCCCATATTTACTTTCGCATTACCTTCGTTACAACAAGCCTTATATTTTTTCACTATATCTGGGTTTGTTTTATCATTACGATATTGTGTACGAATTGAATTCGGTTCTTTGAAACAAAGTGAATCTGGATCCGGATCTGGATCTGGATCCGGATCTGGATCTGGATCTGGAATTGGATCTGGATCTGGTTCTACAGGACAAGTTGTATCACGTTTACTATGTTCAATTATAAAATAATATCGTTTTAATTCACACGTTGTTGGTTTATCATATGTTCCAGCATTATCAAAATCTCTTGAACATTTATATTCATCTTTATCAATTGTCGAAGCTTGAGTATATTTATAATCTTTTGATTCTTTATATTTAATTTTATCAAATTCATATATTATACCATCTTCATAGCCAGTCACACCTTCTCCAAAAGCTTCTACAGCAGCTGCCCATGCTTCTTCTTCTGTTTTAAATCCTTTTTTTGCTTCTTCTAATGTTGTCGGTTTTTGTTTGGCCTTATCACCAGCTGATGGAGCTTGATAAAATGTTAATTCAGTCGGTGCTTCCCAAGGTTTATATTGTGAATCTCCATCATTTAAACAAGCTTGAACAAATATACTTGAAACACTTGATACACCAATTTCTCTTTCAAGATCTATTGGTTCAACCATTTTATAATCACTATCCATTAAACCATTTTGTCGTAAGAAATAATTTAATTCCATATTGATAGAATGATAATAATTATTTAAAGCATTACCAACTGTACCATTCGTAGAACCAAAATTAGCATCCCAAATTTCAAAAGCTTCAGTCCATAAAGGATCAATTTTTGCTAACAATGGACCATAATTATCTATTACTTGTTTTGCAGTTCTTTTAATTGTACCACTAGATTCTTTTTGATATTTTTTAACATCTAAATATTTAATATGTGTTGGAAAATTACGCCAAGATTCACTAGGACCATTATAAAATTCATCTAATTTATATTTAGGACTAAATTTACAACAACTTTGTTCTGGCCATACTGGATTATGTTGATACTTCGTTGCTGCATTAAAGTTTGGAATATATTCAGTTCCTTTAATTGCAGGCATTTCTGAACCACCAAGTTCAACCAATTGACCTGTATGTGCATCTATTGCATTTTCCAAAATACGTGGTGGTTTATCAGTTGACGGTAAATTATTTGCTGCTAAATATTTACTTGTTCCAAAGTAATAACGATCAATTACATTATTCATAGCAATATAATTATCATTTACTCTGGAAATTCTATCTTTAGAATCTAAAACATCCGACGTACGCATACTATAACAAACTGTTGACTTCTCTGCTGCTATGTATACATCTATAATATCCATAAATGTTTTTAATTTATAATACATTTCTATAATATTTTTTTTTATTTAATAATAATCACCTATTATATTATTTACT
>CAYFQA010000051.1:1566-6536 GCA_964345145.1 uncultured Muribaculaceae bacterium
GATATATGATTCTTTATCAGTTTTATTTAAACAAATTTTTTCTTGTTTAATTGTTGGTAAATCTTTTATTGTCATATTATTAGCAACATAATCTTTAAATCTAAAATATTGTCCTGATAATATCGTATGTTCTGTTTTTGGATTCCAACCTATACCTTGATAGTAAAATTCAGCATCTTCTTTACAATAAACACTGCAATAAGGATTATTTACAAATCTTACTTGTTCATAAGGAACATCTTTAATATCACTACTAATTTGTAATTCTTCATAGTTAGTATCTGTTATACTTTTTTCTTCTACTTCATAAATATATCCATCTCTTGATTCTGTTTCACAAATCATTTCTTTTTCTGCAAAATCAGCTTTAGATATTTTACAAAGTCTATTATAGACAATCGTTCCCATTTCTTTTTCAGCATTGGGTTCATTACAACATTTTTGATATTTTTCTCTTACTAAGCCAGGATTTTTATTATATTTTGATCTTAATGAATATTTTCCACTAAAGCAATTATCACATACCTTAGCATATGTTTCTGCACCCATTTTTTCTTTTGCATCTGGTTCACTACAGCATCCTGAATAATCTAAATGATATTTATCATTATCACTTTCATATTTTGCTTTAAGCGAATCAGCACCTTCAAAACATGATGTACAAGCTAATTCATACGTTCTTTTAGCTGTATCAGACATTTTACTTGTATCAATTCGATCTTTATCATAATGACAACAATTTTTACTAAATGTTTCACGATCAATTATACCTAAAACATATTGTTGCAATCTTGAACCATTAGAATAAAAACAAGTATATCCATATTCTTCATCTTCATTAATATAATATTCTGAATTAGCACATTGAGTTTTTTCCACTACTTGAACTGTTTCTTCAGTTAATAAATCTTTTTCATTTATACTTCTATATAATTGTGCAGTTCCAGTATCAATATAAGAAACTGTATAATATTTATCTTTTAAAGTATTATAAACTATTCTTGTTGCAAATGTAGCTGGATTACAACCATTTACACCTGGTTTTACTGCATCTTTTAAAGTTACAGTATAAAGTCTTACATCTCCTCTAACACCTATATAACTTGATGTTAATTCATTTGCTTTCACTTCATTTAAAGCATCATCATGAGTTTTATAAAACTTAACCGATTTTATATTTTTTTTAATATCCAATGCTGGTATACCAGAAATTTCAACTTCATATTGAACATCTTTATTACCATTAACATATTTTATTTTATTAATTCTTACAGCATATTCACCTTGTTCAGCATTACTAGTTTGTTTACATTTAGCTGGTTTTTCTTGTTTTAATGTTATTAAACCTTCTAAAGTTAAAAGTACTACATTATTTTTTAAAGTTGTTTTTCCTTTAGTATGAGTAAATTCCCAATTACCATTACTTAATTTTTTATAATTTTTGCCTGTTGTTGCAACTGTATTTATATCTGGAATTTCATAAGTTACTGATTCAGTTCCACACATAGTCGATACAGTTAATTTTTTCATTGAATTATATACTTCTTTTTCAATAATATTAGCAATTTGTTTTACATAAAATGTTTTTCCGGTTGTTCCACAATTTGCTCCTACTGCATCAGTACAATTATATGTTATTAAAGCATCGGTAATATCAATCATATTACGATCTCCTGTAACATTTTTACTTAAAATCTTCAAACGACCATGTTCAATTGTTCCTGATAATGCTTCATTTGGCATTATATCAGCATGTAAACAGCCGTGTGTTCCAACTTTTGTATCGGCATTAACATTATGATATTTTGTTTTTGCCGCTTCTTTTAAACTTTCATAAATTGCTTGTGAATAAGCTCCACCTTTTGTTATTTTATAATATGTTTCATTAATTGGCACTGGTGCATGAATAGTTCCATCTGTCTTTGATGATCCACAAAAAACCATTTCATATTCTTTAGCAGTGCTACTACTACTTGTTTTATCTGTTGGCTTTTGACCAGCATTTACAATAAAATTAATATTAAACAGGAAAAAGCCAATTAAAATTATAAATAGGCTTTTTATTAATTTATTTTTCATTATATTACTCCCCTGTCTTTCATTTTCTTTTGAATTGTGTAATATCTTACACCAAATACCGCGGCTACTAATAATATCACTCCTATTACCATATATAAGATTATACTTTTAGTCTTTTTTCTTGCTTCTAATTTTTTATTTTCAATATTTTCTTTTAATTCTTGTAATGTCTTTTTTTCATTAGTATCAACCAATTCTTTACAATCTTCATGATTAGGATTATCTTTACACAATTCAGTATCAGATAATTCATTATATCTAGGTGTTTTAATGGTTATAGTTCTTAATGATTCTTTATAACAATCAGCATCTTTAGCATAAACATCAAAAGTCATCTCTACAACATTATGAACATCTGGTCTTTTTGCTCTAATAGTATTAATATAATCTCCTGTTTCAGAATCATACATACCTTCAATTGTTATTTTATCTTCACCAGCTGCAACTAATTTTATTTCTTTATCAATATTATAAAAAGTAATTAAAAACATTTTACCTTCTTGTTCGTTATTGATAAATTCATAACTTATATTTACACCCTCTGCTATTTTCTTTAATGTTGCTATATCATCACTGCCACAAAATTTTGCTTCTACTTTTATAGTCACCATTAAAATACTTACTAATATTATTAATAAATATTTCGTTTTTTTCATTTACTCATCACCTATTCTTAAAAACATTATATCAATACTAAATTTATTTGTAAACTCATTTCTTTAAAAATCACACTTAAAATTCAACAGATTTTTCTTATTCAGAATCATCTAGTATTAGTTTAAAATCAACACCAACTTCTAAACCTTTTGAAGTAGTTTTATCTGCAAATTTTTTAACAAAATCACTTCGACAATTATTACCTTGATCATCACATTCAAACTCAAATGAATAATAACCATTTAGACGATTATCCTCTAATATTTCTTTATGCATTACACTATCTAAAGAAAATTCATATAAAGGTTCTTCAAGATACATATAATTTGCTTTTTCTTCTATAACATTAATTGTTTTTTTACCAAGTTCAGTTGTCCAGTTAGCACCCAAAACACGATTAGTTGGATTAACTTTTAACATATCAATTCTTCTTGGATATATACCCAAATCATTTGTTACACCACAAACCATTCCTGGTGGACATTTAATATATGCTGGTGGATCACAAACATTACCAGGTGGACATTTAATTATTCTTGGTGCACATAACTTATAATAATCTGTTATACCCATATTTTCTTCAAGTATCGAATCTGCAAATATACAACACATAGTCGCATATTCAACAGCATATTTTTCTGGGTTAGATTTATATCTTTCTTTATAAGAATCTGGACCTTCAAAACACTCTGAAAGTGGTTTAGTTGTAGTACAAAGTTTTACATACACTAATTCTCCCATATTTGTTCGTGCATCAGGTTGACCACAACATTTATTTTTATATTCACTTTCATATGTAACTTGGTCATCTGTATATTTTTCTTTTAATGACGGAGAACCAATAAAACAATCTGTCTTTTCCAAACATAAAGTTTCATATATACTTTCACCTTTAGAATTAAGTCCCATTTCTACTTCTGCTTTAGACTCTTTACAACAATCATTTTTATATGCTTCATGATATTTTACAGGATCATTATTATATTTTCCACGAAGAGATTCTGGACCTGCAAAACATTTATTTTCTTCTTCTTCTACATCTGGTGGTATAGTTATTTCGTTAACAACATGATAAACACAATTATATACATCCCCATTATTCATTGAAATAAACAATGGATCTAGATCACCTTTTTTACCTAAATTAGTAATTCTAAAACTATAATCATATTCACTTTCTAAAGTTTTTATAGAAACTGGAAGTCCACGACCAACATAATTATATAAATTTTTTTCTAAAGCACGTACATACTTAGGATTATCTGGAGTTGTAACTGCTCCAGTTGGTTTAATAGTTACAATATCTTTATCCAATTGATAAGAAACACTAACATTTGAACTTTTATTAGCAATATCATAAACTTCAATTGGTTCTGTAAACTCTACATGATCATTTCGATATTCTTCATAAACTTCACCATATGTTACTTTTTCAAGAGTTCTTGCATATTTTGGAAATCTAACCATTTCTGGAAGCTTACCACAATCTAAAGATGTTCTTGATTCTTCACAATAATCAATTGGGTCTATTTCTAATACTGGTGGTTCTGCATATTCTAATTTTATTGATCCAACTAGTTCTTTATATTCAGAATCTTTAATTTCTTGTTCATCATAATAGAAATTCTCTGCTTGAGGAACATCAGTAGGCTCATAACCATATTCCAATTTTAAACAACCCGAATATTTAGCTATTGCTTCATCAATTAATTCTATGACATTCACATATTCAGTCATTAATGTATCTATCTGAATTGTTAATTCTTTAATTAATTCAACTAATATATTTATTCTTACTTCTTTTATTTCAGTACATGGTCGAGTAATTGGAAATGTTTTCCCCGCACATTTACATACTCTTGTATACAATCTTTCTTCAACCCATGTTTCAGTAGTGCGTTTCCAACAATAATGAGTACCATCTTCTCTTTCTTTTAATGTATATCCTTGTGAACAAGTAGGTTTTGTAGTACCATCATCATTTTTACTCTCAGTAGGTGTTTTTGTATCTGTTTTTGTTTCAGAAACATGTACATATTTAGTTATACTTGTTTGACTAAACCTATCAGTTACAATCGTACCATCAGCTTTACTGCTATCATCTTTTTTAGTTTTACTAACAAGAGTGTAACTTGCTGGCCAGTTATAATAATTTTCAGTATTATAATATAAATCACTTTCTGGAGTTTGAGTTACTGTTCTAGTATTATCACAAAAACGATACCTTACAATCC
>CAYFQA010000052.1:0-6480 GCA_964345145.1 uncultured Muribaculaceae bacterium
ATGAATCAATTTTATTTAAATTAATTAATAATTTATCACCTGAAACATTCATAGATATTTCTTTAGGTATTATTATTTCTATAGTTTTATCTGTCTGATTAATTTGACTTATATTATTATTTTTAGCCCAATTCTCAAATAATCTTTGATGGAGATAAATATCTATTTCTGATGTTAATAGACCAAATCTATCTTCTATTTCTCTTTGGATTTCTTTTAAAGTATCTCTATCTCTAACTTCATTAATACGTTTATGAATTTCTATTTTAATCATTTCATCATCAATGAATGTGTTAGGAATATGAGTTTCTACATCAATTAAATTTTTAGTTTCTACTTCCTCTAAAACTTTATTTCCCGATATTTCTTGCATTTTTTCATTAATCATTTCCATATATAATTCAATACCAACCGAATCAATAAAACCTGCTTGTTCACTTCCTAGAATATCACCAGCACCTCTAATTGCTAAATCACGCATTGCAATTTTATAACCACTACCAAGCTCTGTAAATTCTTGAATAGACTTTAACCTTTGAATTGCTGTTTCTGTTAATAATTTTGTTTTTTTATACATTAAATATGCATAGGCTATTCTATCACTTCTTCCAACTCTACCTCTAATTTGATATAACTGACTTAAACCAAATTGATCAGCATCAATTACAATTAATGTGTTTACATTTGTAATATCAATTCCTGACTCAATTATTGTTGTACAAACTAAAACATTATATTTACCATCTATAAACTCAGACATTATTTGTTCTAATTCTTCTTTATTCATTTGACCGTGAGCTGAAATTACTGATGCTTCTGGAACTAATTGAGAAATTTTATATGCTTGTTCTTCTATATTATCGATTCTATTATATAAAACAAAACATTGTCCTTCTCTTGATATCTCTTTATATATAGAGTCTCTAATAATAATTTCATCTTCTTCAATTACATATGTTTGAACAGGATATCTATTAATAGGTGGAGTATCTATTATTGATAAATCTCTAATTCCTGATAAAGCCATCTTCATAGTTCTTGGAATTGGTGTTGCAGAAAGAGTTAAAACATTAACATTTTTCTTAAAAGATTTTATCTTTTCTTTATGTAATACTCCAAATCTTTGTTCCTCATCAATTATTAATAAATTTAGATTTTTATATTCTATTTTATCATTTAATAATTTATGGGTTCCAATAACAAGATCAATTAAACCTTCTTTTAAATTTTTTAATATTTTTTTTGTTTCCTTTACACTAACAAAACGATTTAATAAAGCAATGTTTATTGGATAATTTTTAAATCTTTCTATAGCGTTTTGATATTGTTGATTTGATAATATAGTTGTTGGGCATAAATAAGCAACCTGATATCCATTCATTATAGCTTTAAATATTGTTCTAAATGCAACTTCTGTTTTACCATAACCGACATCTCCACATAAAAGTCTATCCATAGGTTTAGTTGATTCTAAATCTTTATCTATTTCTTCAATTGCTTTTAATTGATCAGGAGTTGGATCGTATATAAATTCTGATGCAAACTTTGCTTCGTCAACTATTGATTTATATGGTTTTTTATTTAATTTCTCTCGCTCAGCATAAAGTTCAATTAATTCATCAGAAATATCATCTATTTTATCTTTAACTTTTTGTTTTTTTCTTACCCAATCAAGTGAATTTAATTTATTAATAACAGGTGAACGTCCATCTTTTATAGTATATTTAAATAATATATTAATTTTTTCAATAGGTATATAAACTTTATCATTATCTTTATATAAAATTTGAATATAGTCCATTTTCATTTTATTTTTTTCAATTGTAACTACACCATTATATATACCAATACCATGAATTCTATGAACAACATAATCTCCAATATTTATTTGGTCAAAACTACTTATTCTTTTTCCTATTTTTAAACTGCTTTTATATTTTATTCGATCAATTACTTTTTTTTCAAAATCTTTATCAGATATAACAACATAATTTTCGATTATAAAACCTTCGTTTATTTTAATTTTCATAATATTTAATTTGTTGTTTCTTATATTTTCTGGATTTGTTATTATTTGTGAATTGGTTATTTTTGATTTTATATAATCAATCTGACTTTGATTTGGTAAACATAAAATTACAAACTTCTTTTCTTTGATATTTTTTTCTATAAATTGTGATAATAATTCAATATCAGAATTAAAATTAATTATTGTCTGTGTTTCAATTATTGATTTTTTATTAATTGTATCTATCGTTATACATTTCTCTTTAGAATCATAATTATGAAAATATTTTGTATTTATATCGAATTGGTTCTTTTCGTTATAATATTTAACATCTTTTAATAATTTTTCATATGAATTTGTAATTTGATTTGGATCAAATTTTATTATTATTGGTTTATTTAAATATTCTTTTAATGAACTTTTCTTTTCTGTTTGTCTTTCTTTAAATGGAAAAATTTCCATTTCATTTATATTTTCAATTGAAAGTTGAGTATTTTCATCAAAAGTACGTATAGAATCAATACTATCACCAAAAAATTCTATACGTATTGGTTCCTCTTGTTCAATTCCAAAAACATCAATTATATAACCACGAACAGCATATTCACCTGTTGTAGTTACTAAAGAAGACTTTGTATAACCAAATTCATCTAACTTTTCTATTAATTCATTTCTTAAATATTTAATATCTTTTTTAAGTATAATACTTTCTTTCGCAACATTTAAACTAGGTAAATAATGTAAATACCCCATTAAATTTGTTACAATTATTTTTTTGTTTATATTATTAATTGAACGCAGTGTTTCTAATCTTGTTATTTTTAACTCTGGAGAAGCAGATATAGCAACAGATGTTATAAAATCATCCATCGGAAAAAGATATACATCATTTGTATATGTTTTTAACTTTTCAAACACTTTATTAGCATCAAACAAATTATTAACTAAGACAAGAATATTATCATTGTTTTTTTCAAAATAACGAGCTATTAATATAATATTTAATTCATTTGTTAATCCGTCAAAATTTGTATTAGTATTAATTTTTAATATATTATCAATAAAGGAAAACATTTTACATCTTATTATTAATGAATTTTTCTATTTTTTCAAAAATAATTGGCATAATTTCATTAATTATTTCTCTTTCTTTCTTTAAAAATTTTCCTAAAACATAATCTTTGGTATCAATTAAATTATTTTTAGATACACCTATTTTTATTCTTTTAAATTCATTCGTTCCTAAATAATCAATTATGGATTGTACTCCGTTATGTCCTCCAGATCCACTATTTGATTTTTCTTTAACTTTGCCTATTTCTAAATCAATATCATCATATATAACTAACAAATTATCAATATTAATTTTATAGTATTTAAGATATTTCTTTACAGCTATACCTGACAAATTCATATATTGTTGAGGCTTAAGAAAAATAATTTTTTCACGACCACGTTTTGTTTCATAAATATAAGCATCTTTTTCTTTTTTCCAATCAACATCGTTTAAATATTGGTCAAGGATAAAAAAACCAATATTATGTCTTGTTTTTTCATAATCTTTTCCTGGATTTCCTAGACCAACAATTAATTTCATTTTCTCTGCCTCTTTTCTCTATGATTTCCTCTTTCTTTATTTTTTTCGTTTTTTTGTTCGTTTTTTGTTTTTTTCAAACATTCCAACTCATATTTTTCATTTCCAATAGTAACTGTATATTTTTTTTCTAATATATTAAGCATCTCTACTTTTCCTTTACCATATTCAGTATTAACAATCTCTCCTATTTTTGGTAATTCTTTTCTATTTTCAGTATAAATTTCATCTTCATATGTTAAGCAACAAAGTAAACGCCCACAAGCACCATTAATTTTACTTGGATTTAAAGCAATATCTTGATTTTTTGCCATATTAATTGTAATACTGTCAATATTGTCTAAAAAACAACTACAACATTGTTCCCTTCCGCATTGTCCTAAACCACCGATTGCTTTTGCTTTATCTCGAACACCAATTTGTCTCAATTCAATTCGTGTATGATATTCAGAAGCAAGTAATTTAACTAATTCTCGAAAATCAACTCTTTCACTGGCAATAAAATTAAATAACAGTTGCCTTCTATCAAAAGTATATGAAGCATCAATTATTTTCATATCAATATCCAATTCATGAGCATAACTTTGAGCTTTTTTCATTGCTAAACCTGAATCTTTTTGATTTTTTTCATGTTGTTTTAAATCTTTTTCAGTAGCAACTCTAATAATAGGTCTAATGTTTCTTTTTTCAACCTGTAAATCTTTTTCTGCTATAAAACCAAATTGATTTCCTTTTTCAGTTTCTACTATTACGCCAGTATCAATATCTAAATCTGAATCAGACCAAGAAAAGTTATATACTTTCCCATTTTTTTTAAATACAACTCCATATATTTTATCCATATAACTTCCCCATTTCTATAAAAAAACGATCTAATGATAACTCGATATTTACATTATACATGTTATTTTTTGTTATTTCCTCAATTATTTTGATTTTTTTAACAATATCTTTTTTGTCTTTTTCATTAATTAGGTTATAAATTTCATTCATTTTCTCTTTTTTATTATTTTTATTGTTTAATTTATCAAAATATATATTTTTAATAATTCTCAACATTTTAATCATTTTTTCTCTACTATCAATATTTTTAGCTATTTTTTTTCTTATAAAAAACAATTCTACCAAATTCTTTTGTTCAATATTTTTTATTATTAATTTTATATTACTTAACATTGTTTCATAAACATCTTTATCTAAATCTAATAAATCATCGTAATCTACGATATCATAGTATGCTCGTATAATATTACATCTACTTCTTATTGTAGAAATTATTTGATATATATTTTCAGTAATAAAGAATCCAATAATATTTTCTTCCGGTTCTTCAACAAATTTTAATATTGAATTTGCAGAACTTTTATTCATTTTTTCTGGACTTAATATTAAATATATTTTATATTTTGAAATTGTAGATTTACTTTTAAATGTGTTTAATAACTCATTTACTTGTTCTACCTTTATTTGATTATCTATTGGTTCAATTATTATTAATTCGGTAAAAGTATTTGAATCTATTTGTAATTTTATTTTTTCTTTTTCTTTTTCTGTTACATCTTTTATTAATAAATTTTTAATTATTTCAATTATTTCATTTTTACTCTTTTTAATATTATTTGTATCAATTAAATAGGCATGTGAAAAAGAATTATTTTCAATCGATTTAATTACTTTTTCAAATGATTTATTGTTCATAATTATATTTCTTTCCTATCTTGTAATGCCCTATCAAGGGTTATTGTGTCTAAATAATCTATTTCCGCGCCCATTGGAATGCCGTATGACAATCTAGATACTTTTATTCCTTTATCTTCAAATATTTTTTTAATGTATAAAGTCGTCGCTTCTCCTTCTATAGTAGGTTTTAAAGCAACTATAATTTCAATGCTTTTATCATTGTTTTTTACTCTACTTACAAGAGATGATAAATTAATATCTTCAGGATATACTCTATCAACAGGAGATATTAAACCGTCTAAAACATGATAAATACCATTATAATTTCCTGTTTTTTCAAAAACAAAAACACTTTTATAATCTTCAACAACACAAATCAAATCATGATTTCTTGTTGAATCTCGACAAATTTGACATTTTTCTTTATCTGTTAAATGTCCACATATTTCGCACTTATTTAATTCTTCTTTTATTTTACCAATAAAAGAAGAAAATTCCTTTAATTCAATATCTGATAACTCAAGTAAAGAAAGAGCCATTCTCTCTGCTGTTTTTTCTCCTATCCCTGGTATTTTTTTTAAATATTCTATTGTATTAGCTAGTATTTTTGGATATACCATTTAAATCAGTCCATTCAATGAATTTCCAAATTTACCAAGTTTTTTATCTGTTTCTTCTTCTATTTTATTTAAACAATCACTAAAAGCAATTTGAATCATATCTTCTAATATTTCGATATCATCAGTTTCAATTTTCTCTATTTTAATTTTAAATGTTTTTATTTCTTTTTTTCCATTCATAGTTAATAAAACCATTTCATTTTCACTTTCAAATACTGTAGCATCTATTTCTTCCTTTGCTTTTGTTACTTCTTTTTGTATTTTCTGAGCTTGCGCCATTAAACTTTGCATATTCATTTTATATTCTCCTATCTTACTTCTATATTATCTGCTCCAAACAACTCTAGAGCTTCATTTTTAGCTTTTGTACCATTTTTAATTATTTTTGGTTCTTTCATTACTATATATTTTTTTTTATCTCTATTACTTATATATTCAGCCTTTGTTCTTTCCCATTCACTCCTTGATAAAAAACATATTTTTATTTTAGAATTATTTATATTATTAAATTCCTTTTCAATTGTTTCTAAATATAAATCTGCCATATCAACTAAATTTTTTTGTGATAAAGAAATAAT
>CAYFQA010000053.1:0-6106 GCA_964345145.1 uncultured Muribaculaceae bacterium
TTCGTCAACATTTTAACATTATTTTCGGTCTCTATGGCAATTATGAGTGAAAGTTTGGTGAAATTTTACATTTTTAGCACGGGGCGTTGATAAGTGCTAAAAAAACTGTTATTATTTATTTGAGAGGAGATGAGAATATGGATTTAATACCAAGAGGTTTTGGTTTTAATGACTTCTTCGATACATTTTTACCATCTAGTCAAACAGAAAAACCACATTTAGTTTGTGATATTTATGAAAAAGACGGAGAATATAATCTCGTCATGGATGTACCAAGCTTTAAAAAAGAAGATGTTAAAATTGAAGTTGAAGATGGTTACTTAACAATTTCCGCTACTAAAGAAGAGGAAACAGAAGATAGTGATAAAAACTATATTCGCAGAGAAAGACGTTGCGGAAAATTCCAAAGAAGCTTCTATGTCGGTGATGTTAATCACGATAAAATTGAAGCTAAATTTGATGAAGGTACTTTAAAAGTTACTTTCCCTAAAGAAGTCGAAAAACCAAACAAAAAAGAAATTAAAATAAAAGGCTAAGACCTTTTATTTTTTTGTCTAATTAAGTATAATTAATTCACGAGGTAATTATGAAAAAGAAATTTACAATGATTGATGAAGGATTTATTTGTGAAGTTTGTAATAAAAAGGTGTTACCATTAAAATACACCGCAAGAGATCATTGTCCCTTTTGTCTTCATTCTAAACACGTTGATATTAATCCTGGTGATAGAGAAGAAACTTGTCATGGAATTTTAATTCCTATTGGAATTGAAAAATCTAAAAAAAGTGATTACAAAATTATTTATAAATGTCAAAAATGCCACAGTATTCGTAAGAATATTATGGCATCAGACGATAATTTTAACTTAATAATCGAACTTTCAAAGAAATAGTTATTCTATTTCTTTTTTATTAAATTCAATCCAATTTTCTCGACCTTGTCTTGTTATCTCTTGATCAGCATATTGAGTAACAAATTCACTTTCACAATAATTGCCCTCTTCATTACATCTTAATTTAAAATCTGAATAAGGATTTTCTTTATTATATTCTTTTATCGATCTCAATTCTTCAGGTCCAACAATATACTCATACATAGGTAAGTCCAGATATATATCTTGACCTCTTTCATTCATTCTTGCATTTGCTTCTTGACCAATTTCATCAGTCCAATTTGTTTCATATTCTTCGTTTGTTAAACCAACCGAATCATCCAAATTAACTTTTCTAATAAATGGAATCAATTCATAATCGTTCATTATTCCACCATCTTCACCTTCATTATAAGGACATCCTTTTTTCGGACAAACTATTTGATTTCTAACAAAGTATGAACATCTATATATTCCTTCTTCATTATATTCAGCAAATTGTTTAAATAACATATTATTACGTCCAAGATTAGATACTTTAAAAGAATAATTATAGTTGTTCGCTCTTGTTCTTAAATTAACTGGTAATCCATAACCAAGAGCATTATAGCTATTATATTTTTCAATGTCTGTATTTTCGATATCTTTTCTTGTTACCACTTTTCCTGTTGGCTTTACAGCAAATAATTCAGTATTCAATCCATATTGTTGACTCATAGTTGCAGTACTTATCGCAGCATTAAATGTCTTAACCGTAATATCTTCACACTTATGTTTTTCGATGAAATTATTTAAATCAGAACTAATACTACTAATTTCTGTTTTTAATGTTGGTAAATTTATTTCATTCCAATTAACAGATCCACAAACAAAATTTTCATCACAATATTCTAATTCTGTTCCTTCAGTAATTACACTGCCTTCTTCTTTCACCTCTAAACTAATGTTTGATATAGTCTCATCATCACTATATAAATCCATTTCATCGTATCTAAAATCACTTATCTTAGGAATATCTATTTCTTGATAAACATTATTATAATCTGTACATTTATTAAATTCCTTTATTGCTAATTGTATTCTTGTTGTTATTCTTTCGTATTTTTCTCTTAAATCAATTAATTTTTTGTCTTTTTCTACAATTGTTTTTTTAGCATCGTTTCTTTGATTTTCGATATCTTGTTCACATTGTTCTTTCGCTCTTCTTTGATCTTCATCTGTTTCTAATCGAGAATTACATTTTCTAGTATATTTAATCTCATTACAAATTGAATCCCTTTCTATATACTGAGTCTCTACTTTTATAAATTCTGTTGTATATTCTAAATCTTTACAAGAAGATTTAGTTAACCACATATGAACTTCTGGATCATCACTTTCCCAAGTACTATATTTACCAGCTTTAACACACTTTCTTTCATTACCTATCCACTCATATTTATCGCAACAACGACATCCTATTTTATCAGTCGTACAACGATCATCTTTATTGTTTGCAAGTTGAACAATATTAAGATAGTCTTTTTTAGGATATTCTAAAGAAACAGTCCTTATAGTAGGTTCTTCATTCATTTTAGCAACAATACAACTTCTAGAGTTTAATTCATTTAATTTTATTTCCGATTCTTTTTTTGTCTTTTCAGTTTTAAAATATTCCTCTAAAATTTCTTTAGCTTCTTTATAGTAACCACCTTTTATATTTTTAATGGTTTTTAAATTTTCAAGACCATACATGTCTGTTGCAAATGCTTTTAAATCAGTAATATATACACAAGTTCTTTGTTGTTGGATATATGGTAATGGATCATATGTTTTTTCATTATCTGTATAAGGTTTAAATGTAAAATATTTACCTGCATCAATTGAAGTCTCACTTTTCGGATTATAACCAACACCCGGAAAAAACGTTTCTAAATCTTCTTTACAATATATAGTACAATAGTTTCCACATGCCGGACATTCATTTTTATCTAACTCAAATTTTTCCCCATCTTCACTTCTTTTTCCATTAATAACACATTCAATATTTTCTTTAGTTATTCCTTTAACGCCTTCATTATTCTCATTACCAGCTTCATAAATATAACCTTTTGTTGATTCAGCCTGACAAATATTTGGACTGACACTTGATTCACAAACTTTTTTACTACATAAACGATCATATACTATTGTCCCCATCTTTTCTTTTGCATCAGGAACTTCACAACACCTAGTATATTGATTTTTATATGTAAATGGATCATCAATATATTTATCTTTTAGAGGATAATCATCTTCAAAACATTTTTCATTCAATCCGATATATGCATCTTCATCGTCACTATCTGGTACGGTTAAAAGACAATTTACATCACCATCAACATTTTCAATTATTAAAACTCCAGAATTCAATGAGAAATCAACTTTTTTACTTTCATCTTCTTTTTTAATTGAACAAACTATATCATCTTTTATATACGTATATTCTTCTTTTTGTTTATTATATACTTCCGTTCCAATATCAACTGTCAAAGTATATATATGCATTTTTGTCGAAGAAAATTTATATTCATAATCATTAATAAAAGATCCATTTTTAATATTAAATGTAAAATCATATTCTGATTCAGCATCTTTAACAACATCTAAAGTACATAATATATGACTTTTAACTTCTTCTACTCGCACTATATAGTTTGAATCTTCATTAACTATTTGAGCACTCTTATAATCTCCAGAACATGTTAATTTTTTTCCTTCGAGTCCAGAAACATGTTTTTCTCCATTGGAATCAATTAAGTATCCACCTTTTATTATAATATTAGCAGTTTCACCATCATTAACACTTACAGAATCATAAGTATTCCCCAAAGAATCTGTACCATCTATATATTGAACCTCAACATTATAATCCCCAATCGATGGATCTTCACCTATATCAACTGCAGCCTCTACTAAACAATCAGATTCTTTTTCTTCAACTAAGTCAGCATAAATATATATATTACCTTCATTATCAGCGTTTATTCCAGCCGCACACGTTAAAGTCGGATTTACTACTGTATATCCGTTATTAGCTTTAAAAACTTGAATAAAGTCCTCAGTAAAAGTTTTAGTAAACTTACTTTTTCCCTCTGATGTAGAGTTTTTAAATTCAAAATGAATTATTTTTTCATCTTCAGGGTCTTCTTCAAGCTTTTCAAACTTTATATTACACTGAAGATTAGTTACAACATTAGCAACTAAAAACGTCCCTGTTTGGCTTTCATATCCTGGAGCATTTGTTCCATCAACCGGCTTTTTATTTTCAGTTATATTACAAGAAAAAACTGCTTTATTTTTATCATAATCATCTCTTGGTATTATTTTATTAAAAGTAACTGTTTGTCCACTAGGAACAGTTTTTCCTTCTTTATACTTATTTGCTTCTTCATCTGTTATATTAACACTTTTCATATCTACGATCAAAGAAACACTTAAATCATCACTTTTATCCAACTCTAAATAACATGTATCATCGCTTTCAGGCTTATCAAATGTAATAAAATTATCTTCAAAGGTTGAATTTGTTCCGTTCTTACATGTAACAACTCCTTTATCTGCCCTTAAATTAGAATCAGGTTTTGGAATAATAACTAAAGGATATTTATTCACCTCACCTTTTTTTACATCTTCATAAACTATTTTTCGAGAACTACCATAACCAATAGGAAACGATCCGTTCTTAGGAATCAATGTAATTTTTAAGCTTTCTGTTTCCTCTTCAGAATTTTCTGAATCTCCTGGACCGCTTGAACCATCTGATCCATCACCTTTTTCATATGTTAGATCACAGGATATATCTTTATCAACTTTAGATACTTTCACCTTTTTTGTATCATGATTATATTCAGCATAACCATCAACATCACACTTTAAAGTGTATTTGTCACTTATTTCTGTTGAATCTATCGAAAAAGTAATATCTTCATCTTTTTTAACAACTGCTGTCTTAGTGTTTGTTTTTTCATCTATTGTTTTTATATTAAGTTTAACTGTGTAAGAATCTACAGGGTATGTTGCACTGTTGTTTCCTAAAGCAATTCCACAAAAAATATCTTCTTCCATATTAGTAACAGTTAACACTCTAGTATCTTCATTGTAATTAAAAGCCTTTACTTTTCCTCTAGAATTTCGACAATCAATATATCTTTTTTCAATTTTGATAATTTCACCAGCTTTATTATTATATGTTCCTGTTACGTTTATACTTGCTGTTTCACCTTTTTTTACTGTTTCAGAAAAAGTTGTATTATCTGCTTGAATATCAGAAAGACTATAATTAGAAATTAAAAAATTTAAAACTGCCACTTCGGACTCTTCTTCACCCAAAGTTCTTAGTCCAATTGTACAGTTAACATCTTCTGTCATTCTATTAACAGAAAGTTCTTTAGTACTTTCACTATAATTAAAAGAAACGCTTCTACCTTGAATTCCATTACAACTTATATCATCTTTATTAATTTTTATTAAATTACCACTTTTATCTTTGTAAGTGTGATCAATTATTACCGAGGCTTTTCTTCCATTAGAAACCTTGGTTTTAAACTCTTCAAAAGTACTAGTATCATGATCTAAAACTCCAACTGATAATGTATGTTTTTTAATAACTGTACCTGGAGGATAAATCAAACACTCAGTATTTGGACTTCCACCCTCAAGAACAAACTTAAGTTTTTCATCATTTAAAAACCATCCAAATTGATCCCATGTAGTTCTCCAAGTAAAATAACTTTCCGTAGCTTCTGGATAGCAATCAACTACTAATTGATTATAATTATGACGATCTATAGTTTTGTTATTATCATATCTCATATAACCATAGTTATTACCACCCATTCCAAATATCTTTTCATAGGCACTTTTATAAACATTATCTAAAATATATACTTGTCTAGAATTTGATTTTCTACCATTAAATTCTAATCCACCCTTTAACGCTATACTTGCAGCATTAACATTTTTAATATTTAAAATTAATAACAATAAAATAATTATCAACTTATTTTTTTTAATCACGTGACTTAGTTTCAATTAAACCAACTCCTATTATGATAATTATAACATTATATTTTACAATATAAAATAAAAAACACCTTTTGGTGTTTAATTATTTTATATCTTTGTCTTTTTTAAAACATAGAAACCAATCTAAACAATAGTTATCTTTATCTTGATTTTCCATTCTTTCTTTAGCTGCTCCACAACTGCCTGGTG
>CAYFQA010000054.1:0-6003 GCA_964345145.1 uncultured Muribaculaceae bacterium
AACTCTAAGTCTTTTTCAATTCTGCCAGCTGCGATTTTAATTCCAATAGGTTTTATAGGTTTACTTTCTTCAAATATAGGGTGGATATTAGCATTTATCTTAAAGATTCCTTTACTATTATGATTTGTTCCTTCAATAGTATAATCTTCTTGATAAGTAATCTCCTCATATAAATCTTCTGGCAAGTTAAATACCGTGTCGTAGGATAATTCTTTTATTCCTCTTATATTAAAAACTGGGGATAGAGTATAATCATTTAATATGTAAACTATTCCTAGTCTATATATCTCTTGGTCTCAATAACCTAATTTATAGTATATATTATCTACATTATAATATTCATTACCTCCTTGTTGGTTAAATCTTTCTATATAGTTGTGAGAAAGATTCCCAATGTTCTTTTCATTTGATAGCCTTGGTGTTATAAAGAGACTTAATTTTTCAAGAGTTTTATATAATTCATATTCATTCTCTACACCTCCCGCAAAAGTCATATTTTGACAATTTTCAGTAGTTTTTACTGAAGTAAATTGAGAGTATTTAGTATTAATGTCATCTAAACTTATATTCTCGTGTTCTTCATAACCAGAAATAGTTATATCTGTGTTAATTCCTGAAATTTTATATCTTTCAGAAACTTTGTGTGCAGTTGTAACTTCTTGTTCTGAATCTCCAGTAGTTCTAGTATAGTATACATGTATATAATTATATGCTAAATCCAAAGTCTTTAATCTGAAACTAACTGCTTTACCACTATCTTCATCAAGTTGCCCACCCCTAATAAACCTAGGTTTGGACACGTTCCCAATATGACAGACTACTTTACCACTCTCTGAAATAAAGTCAGATTCATTTCCATCTGAGTCAGCTAATTTAAAATAAAATGTATAACTGCCTACTTTCATGGCCCCGTTTTCAAGGAGACCTAAAAAATCCAGGCCTACTACTGACTGTACAGATTTAACTAAGTTGGCTTCTACTTTAAAGTTTTTTTCTGTATATATGTTTGTATCTAAATTTCCCTTCCTATCCCCAATTTTATAATTATTAGAGTCTATTAAGTAAAATCTAGAGTTAACAACTTTAAGTGGATGTTTAAAATCATTAATAATTAAATTTGCTGAGCCGTCATAAGATTCTTCTATGTTTAATTCAATAGGTCGGTCTATAGCTATTTCTGCTTTTTCTGCGTCTAAAGTTAGGCTGTCTAAATCGCTTCCACCATCAAAATAGGACAATTTACGATTATAAAAGGGTCTATAATCGTAAATTAGCTTTCCATTGTCTGGTGTTGAGTATATTTCTGTATTTACTTCTAATTCTAAGTTTGGTAATTCATTCATATTATATATCGTTATTAGGGTAAGTAATGTACTCTACTCGGAAAACTGGCTTTAATGGGACTATCAAATACCCTAAATCATCATCTCCAACCTTAAGCCATTCATCTGGTAAAAGGTTTTTATATTCAGACTTAACTGTTTCCCCTATTGCTGATGAATGTCGACCTATATTAGTAAATCCTGGATTTTCAATTCTTATTGTCATTGTATTAGCGGCTACGTCCTCTGGAGAATATCCAGAAACCCCTTTATACCCAAGAATGTCTTCTCTTCCATCATTTTCTTCTGGTAGAAAATATGTATGTATTTCCCTAGCATATACAAAAATTGTTGCATAGTTCACAGAATCTACTCAATTAGTTTGAAAGTTAAGGTATTTTGGCAATTCTGTCCAAGCGTCTGATATCATGTATGTAAGAGGTTCCATAGTTATGGCATAATTATAAATTTCCCCTTCATTATAATCCTCTTTTGAAAGATTAAACTCCCAAGTATCTATATGGCCCATTTTAGCCCATATATGCAGATCTTTATCTGCCGAAACTTCTACTTCAAATGTTCGATAATCCACTACTGTAAAGGGCAATTCCCTAGATGTGTTCCCATCTTTTTGGTAGAATTTTAAACGGCCATCTTCAACTTCTGTAGGTGTTTTCATATTAAATCCTAAATTAAATTTAATAGTTATATTAATAAAATTACAAGAGTCGTCTTTTTCTAGGACTATAGTTTCTTCAAGCTTGCTTTTTACTACCTTAAGAAGTTCTTCCCCTTCTGGCAATTTTCTTATAGCAGCTTCATATGTAGTATCTTCCCAGAACTAAATAATTTTTTTCCTCTTCCTCAGTTAAGGAATGTCCATCTAGTAGGAATACTACAGCTTTTTCGTCTCCTAAAGTATTTTCAAAATTAATCCCCAATTCTCCACTGATGTTAGATAACACTAACATTCTGTATTCTTTTTCACTAGTAGAAAGTCTACAACCTCCAGAGACTCTTTCTAAGTAAATTGAATAATACTTTTCGGCTAATAGAACAGTTCCCCTTAAAGTATATTTATCTTTAAATACTTTAGGAAAACTTTCTCAATTATACCCAGTTTCTGGAGTAATTTCATATGTTACAAGATTATTTTCTGAAGGAACTTTAATAGGAAAAGAATCTCCCGGCTTTGGCCCTTCTCTAGTTCCATCAGGGTATGTGAGTGTCCAATTAAACCCGTTTATAGGAATGCTATCAGAACTTTTATAATCTATATTGTTTAGAGTTATTTCATAATTATTTTCTTTGAGTTCTATTGTCGGCAAAAGATTAAACTTAAAAACAGGAGGCTCATCCAGTTCCACAATTATTGCTAATTTGCCTTTATATTGATTTGGACACAGATATTTAAAAGTTTTATCCCCATCAGTAGAGTCTATTCAATGTATTTTTTCAGTTCCTGAATTTTCTTTGTGCTCAAAAAACTTTTCCCAAACATCTTCAGTTAAATCAAAAGAGCCATTATTTAATTGGTGTATCAAACGAACTCTATATATCCCTTTTCTACCTTCTGAGTATTTGCTTGGAGGAATTTGTAAGTGTTCTACACTGCTTGCATTTAAATTGTTGAACGTGACGTAACCTCCAGTTTTAAAAGAATAGTCATTTAATAAGACAGTTTCATACAATAAACTAGAAGTAATTCTTACATCATGCCCAGGCATTAACGCTCCTTTGGAAAGTATTGGAGCTGGATAGCTACCAAATTCCACTTTATTAGTTTCTTTATTTGCAGATACTATGTATAACACTCCCCCATACTCTCTGATGCCTATAGGATAGAATCCTTTACTCAGTTTTACTACGGGATCAAACAATTCCCAAGAATCTGTGTTTATAGAGCCATCTTCTCTCCATATAGAATCTGTATTCTGGTCTTTCCTACTTTTAAATAACACTGTCTCATCAGAATTATTTGTAGTTTTAACAATAACCCCTGAATTATATGAACCACCCTCTACATACTCAGTAGAAAGCCTTTCATCTCATTTTACAGGTATTTTTGTGTTTCCCGCATCGTTTTGCAGAGAAAGTTCATCGCCATTAAAAGTAATATATGTACCATTTAAATTATCTGTAAGTACATTATTAGGAGTTACAATAGGATTAAGATCTTTGTTTAATCCTTCATTAAAGGTATTAAATGTTTCCTTCTTCATTATGCTCTTTTATTAATTCTTTTCAATGCTTTGTTGCAGGATAAAACTTATAATTAATTCCAACACCTACAAATTCTGCATCTCTAAATTTTTGTTTCTCTATTTTATGATTTCACTTATGTGAATATTTTTTCTGAATTTTTACTTTAAATATATATATTTCTGTAGAATTATAAACAACTGCATCTAATTGTCTACGCGCTACTACATTCTCAAAGTACATTCAACATCATCCAGCTCTATTACTTTTATTATTTAATGCAACTCATTCGGGCATTCTATTTTTAGAAATCCCTATATAATAATACTGATCAAATTTATCCTGTCTCCATTTAGCAAGCTTGATTAATTTCATCCGCATTCTAAATGAGTACTCAAATATCTGTCTCTCTGGAATTTTAAAAAAAGTGCCTATATGAAAAGTACAGTTTAAAGTAGAAGATCTAAAGGACATATAGCATTGTTGTTTTATAGCAAAATACATTCTATAATATCCTTTATATAAAATTTTTTTAATATCTTTTTTATTTAATCTAGGAAATTTATCATATATCTGCGGAAGAAAAAAATCAAGTCCTACATCTTTTGTAGTATACATTTTTTCGCCAGAATTGACTTTCTGTAAAAATAATTCCTTATGTTTCTTTCCTAAATATAAATTTAATCGTCTGTATCTAGAATCATTTTTTGAATATTTATAGTACAATGTTAATTGATACCCAGTAAAATCGGCTTCTACTAAGTCAATATCTTGCATCCTTCCCATTTGTCTATGTTTTATGAACTCGTCCTCAGTGAACATTTCAAAGTCAATATAGAAGGTCCCAAAGGGTGACACAAAGCGAACTTTATTTTCGATAACATAACTCACTATTAAGTCAAAGGAATATAAAAAAATGTATCCTAAATAATCATATTTATCGTCCTGTAAAATTTTAAAATTATTTCTAAATCAAATAAAATCTTTATCACAAAAATCATATCCAGTTCCTTCATATAGTTCTGAAGCAGAGATTCCATGATTAAATAGCCACCTCATTAGCGGATTGGTTTATATGATTTTCCAAACCGCTTTCTGTCTCAAGAAGCAGCCACATTCAATATTTCATCCATTTCATTTTGATTAATGTAGTCTGGTACTCTAGCTCTTGTACAAGCTTGTTCTCAAAGCTGTTTTAGAAATAAAGCCATTTCCATGGTAGATTTGTCTTTAGAAATTCTAGCTGCTTTTAAATCGGTGCTATAAGCGCAGAATGCTGCTACAGCATCAACTTCTTTTTCTGTTAAAAAAGGAAGTCCTTCTTCATCGGCTATGAATCCTTTATAAAGGATAAATACTTTTTTGTAGGGTTGATCAAAATACAAAGTATTCTGTTCTCTTCTATATTTTATAAATCTTCCTGATTGATATAAACTATTTGTATTAAGTTTACCTCGTTCTATATATTGTTCAATTCAACCCCTGTCATTTTGATATGTCAAGGCTTGATTAGATGTTTTTTCTCAATCTTCAAATTCTGCTGTAACAGCTTCTAAAATATCAGCATTACAAGGCAGATCAATAGTTCAAAGACCATCACTTATTTTAGTTGGCTCCATAACTATTCTATATAATCCAGCTTGTTTATTTCCTATTTTTCCTCATGCAATCATTCCTATTGTCTCGAATTCGTCTGGGGACAACTCTACTCCATACAATTCTCTTGATTGTGTATAAGCTGTTTGAAAAGGGTATTTAAATTCATTCATTATTTCGGAGCTTGTGTGTTAGGTTGAGGTTGTGGTAATAATTGTCTATAATAACGTATCTTTTTTTCAATAAGTCTTTTCTTAATTTCTGTAGATATAAATGTATAATTTTCTAAATCATCTCCTGCACAACAATCATAGTCTGAAACTTGTCTCGGATCTTTAAATACTCCTATTACTGATATTACTTCTATTAATGGAAGATTAAATATTCAACCATCATATTTATTATTTTCATTAGGAGTTGGCTCAATATATACAAAAGGTTTATTAGCACCTCTTCTTAAATATTGATGATATTGATATGCAGTAGAAGTATATACTTTAAATTTAATTTGTTTGTCTACAGTTCCAACAAATTCTATTGCTCCATCTGAAAGCCCATTAACAATTTGAGGTATTTCAAAATGTGCAATCGGCTCAGAAAAATTCTCTTTTTTACAAGGACATTTATCCAAGGATTTACAATCTACTGGAATACAATTTATAGACATATATAAATCTGATTTCGGAAGTAAATTGCGTGTTGCATATTCCTTAATTATTAATAGTCTTTCTTCAACTATCTCATCTTCTAATTGTTCTAATGATATTGAAGGAGTTGAGGTATATCCTGCCAATCCTCCAATTATATCATTATATATTGCTGATGCTAATTTTGTTACCATATAGTTTAAAATAAAAAAGGCGGCAGGTTGTTCCGCCGCCTT
>CAYFQA010000055.1:0-2813 GCA_964345145.1 uncultured Muribaculaceae bacterium
AGATAAAGTATATGACCGTGCTATGCCAATCGATATTAATGAAAAAGGACAAGTATTTGAGCCAAAAGATATACCTGCTCAACATATAAATTATTCATATTTAAATAAATTATTTAATGAAGCAATGGAAACTTATAGTATTTCTGAAGAATCATTACAAAAAATTGAAGAAATGGATGATTATGTAATAAATCATTTCCGTATTGCATTTGGTAACCGTATTGTTGCTCATATGAAAAAGTTTGTTCCTGTTTATATGGCCTGTGGAGGCGATGAAATAGCTGGAATAGATTATTTTATTGCGCGTAAAATATTAAGAAAGTTCGAACAATTAAATATATCTTATATCCGTGATGAAGTAGATGGTTATATAGAATTCTTAGATAAAACATTCGGTAAAGATAAAATGAAAGAATGTATAGAATATTTACTTTTATTGAAGAAAAATACGTAGGTGATACTATATGGATGAATTTAAAGTTGTTGATTTATATAGTAAATCTAATGAGAAAAAGAAAAGAGATTATTGGAAAAATGTTAAGACGTCTTTAGAAGTAACCCATAGTTATGAAAAAAATATAGTCGATGATGAATGGATTAAACTTATGGAAGAAACAGTTAGATATTTAGATAATATTTTAAGAAATCCTAATCGTTTTATAATAAATGATGAAGAAGTAGTAAAGATTGAATTAGCAAGAAGAATAACAGTTGATAGTATTAAACATTTATCTAAAAATACTAACTTTATTCAAGAAATAGAAGAAGACACAGGCGATGTTAAACCATCGAAAATATTAAATATTAATAAAGAAGAAAGTTTTAACACTTATGAAAATCGTTTTGTTTATAGCTTGATTCGTAATATGCGAACTTATATTGATATGCGTAAAAGAAAATTAAATCTTAACTTTGTCGATAAAAATGATAAATTAATGCATTATGAAGGACAAACAAAAGTAGGTAATGAAAATGTTACTGTTAATATGATGTTAAAATCTTCTTTAGCAGATAGTTTAGATGAAGATTCTTTAGAAAAAAGACTAGAAAGATTAGACATGCATATTATCGATTTAATGAATACTGAAGTATATAAAACAATCGATAAATTAAGACTAAGTTTAGTAACATCACCAATTAAGAAAACTAACGTTATTTTGAAAAATACTAATTTCCAAAAAGCAGTTAAGTTATGGAATTTTATTCAACAAGAAATTGAAGATAAATCAGAAGTAGTAAAAGGGCAAGATGCGATGAGTAATGACCCTATTTTAAAAGAGTTACTTGATGAAACTTTTGCTTTAAATTATTTTGTTTTAAATTCAATCGATGATAAAGAAGCAGAAGAAGTTGAAAAAATTAAACAAGAAGTTATTATTAATAATTTAATTCAAAAATTAATTGTTTCAGATAGTAAATTAACTAAAAAAGAAATTAATGATATAATTAATGAGAAATTCCAATTAATTAAAAATCAAACTTTAGCTGGTGAGAAAGAAATAAGAGAAATATTATTACTAGCAATTAGAGAATATCAAAAAAGTATTAATAGCTTAAAATTAAGAAAAGGGAAAAAAAATGAAAAAAAGAAATAATATTTTTAAAATTATTTGGACTACTGGTAGAATATTAACATCAATTATTTTAATTTTAGTAGTCGCGATTATTGTTACTCAACGTGTATTTAATAATAATATTTCTTTTTTTGGTTATCGAATATTTACTGTTGCAACAGGGAGTATGGAACCAGAATATAAAGTTTTAGATATGCTTTTTGTTAAAGAAGTAGAAGCAGAAGAAATAAAAATTGATGATGATCTTGTCTATAACGGTAAAGGTAAAGGTTTTGATGGTAAAATAATTACTCATAGAGTAATAGATATAACTAAAGATGAAAAAGGTTTTGCATATACTACAAAAGGTATTGCGAACATTGCTCATGATCCAATTATTCGTTATGATCAAATATTAGGAAAAGTTGTTTTTAAAAGTGTAGTATTAAGTTTCATTAATCGAATAATTAATAATCCAGTTGGTTTTTATTTATTAATAATTATTCCTATTGTAATATTAGTTGTTTTAGAAATAATTGATTATAATCAAGACAAAGAAGAAAGAGAAGAAAACAATGGATAGAAAAGAATTAATAAAATCAATTAAAAGAAGTATGCGTTTTCGAATCATTATTCTTTTAGGAATAATGTTAACGTTTAATACTTTAGCTTGGTTTATTTATTCTTCATCAATATCTAATAGTATTACTACATCAGTAAAAGCATGGCAAATTGAATTTGAACAAAATGACGAGTCTTTTCAATTTATTTATTTTGATATTGATGATTTGTATCCAGGAATGCCCGATTATAATAATACAATTAACATCGTTAACTATGGTGAAACTCAAGCAACAGTGGAATATGAAATTATTGAGATGAGATTATTAGATAATACTTATACGAATACAACATATACATCAGCTCAAATGGAAAGCATGTTAAAAAATGATTATCCTTTTGAAATAAGTTTATCTGTAACACCAGCTATTATACCTCCAGAGACAGGTTCAGCTGATTTTGAAGTAAATGTTAATTGGCCTTTTGAAAATAATAATGATGCTTTAGATACTCAATGGGGTCATGATTCTTATTCATATAAACAAGCTAATCCCACATTAAATCAAATAACAATTACAATTAAATTAACTGCTAAACAATTAAATCCTTAATTAAGTTACTTGTGTAAATGTAATAGATACATTTAAAATAGCTGTATCTTGGTTTATCGCAGCCATTGTATCAGATGCATTATCCATA
>CAYFQA010000055.1:2823-5923 GCA_964345145.1 uncultured Muribaculaceae bacterium
CTTCTCAGATTAAATAAATTCTGATTGTTTTAACACGATCTGGATTTGATACATTAATTGTTTGAGTAATATTATTTAATTCACCACTTGCTGGAATAACCGTTCCACCATTTTCAGAGTAACCAGTTATTTTTAAATCAGAAACTCCACTGTCGATTGATACGCCAGCATTTAAATTATATTCAAAAGAAACATCAACATCAGTATAATCTAATACTAAATCAAAGTAACCTTGAGAGCGAGGAGCAATAACTCCATCTTTAACATTAGTATTACCGATTAAAGTTGGATTAATAACATTAGTAATATATTCATTGGTAATTATATCTTGATTATTTATTTTTATTAACCAACGAGCTATCCCTATTTGGGCTTGTCCTGTCGAATCACTTGTGTACTTTCCATAAGTCTCTTGGACAATACTAATCAAAAGAAAAAGGGAAAAAATTGCTAAAATTGGTTTTATTTTTTTGAGATTAAACATATTATTTACCCCTTTCTTTATAAATTAAGATTATCAAATGAAAGTGTAAAATACAATGTTAAATAATTGTGTATACACAAAGTTAACAATATTTATTTTTATGTCAATTGATTTAAAAATGTTTTTAATTGAATAATAGCCTTAATTATGGTATTCTTATAGATAATAGAAAAGGAGTTAAAAAATGTCTAGAGGAATGGTAAAGGTAACCGCCAAAAATGTTCGAAGAAGAGAAAAAGGAATTAAAAGAACAACAATTGTTTTAATTGTTTTAGTTGTGCTTTTATTACTTTTATTTGCTATTCTTTCTTTAGTATATCGTGGTGGGGATTTTGTTATAACATTAGACCCAAACTTTTCATTACAAAGTGGAATAAAAATGTATGATGATGGGGAATTAAAAGATAATAAGATTAAACTTTATGCTAAAGGTATTGATTTTATGGATAATATTTCTATAAATTGGTTACCAGATGATCTAGACAAACAACCAGGTGGTTCACATAATGGGGAAAACTATATTGCTTATACTTATTTTATTGAAAATACAGGAGAAAAAAATGTTGATTATTGGTATGAAGTAAATATTTTAGATGTAATTAGAAATGTTGATGATGCAGTTAGAATAATGATTTTTAGAAATGGTGAAAAAACTGTTTATGCTAAAAAAAATGCATTAACTAAAAAAGAAGAACCAGGAACAGTATCTTTTTATGATGAAAAAACTCCGGTATTAGAACAAAGAAAAGATATTAAACCTGGAGAAATGGATAAATATACAATTGTAATGTGGCTTGAAGGTGATGATCCTGATTGTTTAGATAATTTAATTGGTGGAGAATTAAAAGTAAATATTCGAATAACAGAAAGTCATACAAAAAGAGGTAATGAAAAATGAAAAAGACGGATGTTATGTTTATTTGGTTATTTTTAACAGCATTATTATTAACAATGACAACCTATGCTTGGTTTACAACTAATAGAATATTTGAAATAGAGTCTTTTGATATTCATGTTGTTTCAAGAGGAGGTTTAGAAATATCTACTGATGGAATTAATTGGAAAGGTGTTGTTGGAATAATTGATTTTATTGACGCGAATAACACATATCCTAATAATGTTAATCAAATTCCTAATTCGATAAAGCCTGTTTCAACAATAGGTGAAGTAGAAAGAGGTAGACAAAAAATATTTTATGGTGAAGTTGATCCAAGAGGATTAAATAGTCATTATTTACGTGCTTATCAGAGCTTAGAACAAAAATGTATAGGTGAAGACTGTGATGGTCATTTTGTAACTTTTGATATATTTTTAAAAAGTTTTTACAAAAGAAAAGTAACAATTGGTTCAGAATCAAAAATAAGTTATATTGAAGGTAATACATCAGGAATAGAAAATTCTTTTCGAGTTGGATTTTTAAATCAAGGAAACTTAGCTGAAGATGCTCAAATAGGAAGAATACAAGAATTGAATAATGCTAATAAAACATATATTTGGGAACAAAATTATGATATTCATAAACCAAGTGCGGTTACTCATGCTAAAAAAGCTTATAATATTACAACTACAGAAACAAATGCTTCTCGATTAAATTATTATGGAGTAGCTAAAGAAATTAAATATGAAGATAATGTTAAAGTAGAGGAAGCAAATTCAAACTTTTATCCTAATTTTTTTAGATTAGTAACACCGGATATTTATACAAAAGAAAATAATCAAGAAAATAGTTATTTATTTGATATTGAACCTGGAATAACAAAAGTTAGGGTTTATGTATGGATTGAAGGACAAGATGTTGATTGTGAAGATGGTTCTTCACAAGGCAAATTACAAATTAATTTACAATTTATTGCTGAATAAGGAATGATTTTATGAAAAAGAAACAAAATCTCAAACAAATTAAATCAATATATATCAATATTTTTATTGTTTCTTTTTTAATGTTGATTACTTTAGTTTATTTTGTTGTTATGGTTTTAACTAAAGGCGATTTAGAAAATCCAATTATAGTCGATATTGATCAAGATTTAAGTGGGGTTTCAGGAAACATTGTGACTGTCGATGATAAAACTAGAGATTATTATTACTATAAAGGTCTTAATTACACCGAAAGTTTAACTAGTACTTTACCAAGTGGGGAAGATAGAAATATTTATCCTGATAATCGCTTAGTTGATATTAATATTACGTATAGTTCTATAGATTTAAATAAAAATTTAAAGGGATATGTATCTTTAACTGAAAGACAAGATACGTTTATTTATCGTAAATACTTGCCAGTTAATGATAATGGAACAACAACTTTAGATGATGATTATGTGTTGGTTGAGTTAATTGAAAATCCTTTTACTGATCGACCTACAGATCGAGGCTTTAATGGTTGGTACACTACTGATGTAAACATCGATATTATTTATGATAATGATTATTATATTCGATATGCTAAAGTACCAATTACCTATACAGATGGTAATCCAACACCGCTTAACATTACATTTAATACTTCTTGGACGATAGCTACCGCAACGAATTTAAATAACAACTGGACTAATGCCTTTGACGATATTAATTCTAAGAATATGACTCAAATGGTTGTCTATGCCACTTATTTAGTTT
>CAYFQA010000056.1:0-3161 GCA_964345145.1 uncultured Muribaculaceae bacterium
AGCAGAGCATGTATATGGTACATGTATATTAGCAATATCCTTATCATCTGAATTTGATTTTGAAATAGATCTAAATAAAGTTTTAAAAATGTTAGTCATTCATGAAATTGGAGAAGTTTTGATTGGTGATATTACTCCTTTTGATAATATAACACCTGAAGAAAAACAAAAGACAGAGTTTCAAGCAGTCAGTTTATTAATTAATGATTTATCTACTAAGGAAGAACTCTTAGGATTATTTGTAGAATTTGAAGAAAGATTAACAAATGAAGCAAAATTTGCTTACTATATTGATAAGTTAGAAGCAAATATTCAAGCAAAAGTATATCAAGATAACGGATTTCAAAGAAGTTTAGATGATCAGAAAAACAATATTGTTTTTAATAGTTCTAAAGTTCAAGAAATGTTAGCTAATGGAGCTCAAAGTGCTTTTGATATATGGTATGAATATGATAAGAATAAATTTGAAAAAGAGCCAATATTTCAAAGAACTTTAAACTTTATTAAAGATAATGATGTACAAATATAAAAATTAAAAGACTAAGAGTAATTTTCTTAGTCTTTTAATATGAATATAATTAATTATTATTTAATTTCTTAGATAAATCTTCTTCTAAGCTTTTAATAATATTAATTAAATCATTAAATATAGTAGGCATTAAGGTTAAAAATAGAAATACGATAAAAATGGTTATAAGGTATTTGGGGCCATTGTTTTTGACAATTTTGGGAATTATTTCTCAAGAATTATTTAATTTTATAATTAAATTTTAAAAGGTGTGATGAACAGTGAAAGAAATAATAAAGCATTATGATAATTACGAAGAAGATAATCGTTTAGAAAAAGATTTACAACATCAGACTGAACATATTTTAACTAATTATTGGATTGATAAATATTTAAAAGATGGAATGAAAGTACTTGAAATAGGTGCAGGAACAGGAGTATATTCTCTTAATTTAGCAGGAAGAGGATTTAAAGTAGAATCTTTAGAATTAGTTCCTTCTAATATTAAAATATTTAAATCTAAAATAAAGCCCAACATGGATATTAATGTAGTTTTGGGAAATGCAATAAATTTATCTATGTATGAAGATAATGCTTTTGATTTTGTCCTTTGTTTAGGTCCTTTGCATCATTTAGAAGGACAAGATAGAGAAAGTTGTATTAAAGAAGCAATTAGGGTCTGTAAAAAAGGAGGATATATATATTTTGCTTACATTTCTGATTGTTTAACCTTTGTTCAAGCAATTTCAAGATATGATAAATATTTACTTAATTATAAACATGAATATGATGAAAATTTTAAACTTAAAGATGGTAATAACGTTTTTACTTATCTTATGCCTGAAGAAATGGAAAACATAATGCAAAAATATGATGTAAAAAAACTAAATCATGTTTCATTAGATGGTGTAACAAGATTAATTAAAGATAAAGTAAATAATTTTAATTCTGAAGAATTTACAATATGGATTGATTATTTAAAGAAAACATCAGAAATAAAAAGTATCCTCGGTTACAGTGAACATATAATGTATATATGTCAAAAATAATTTAAAAAAACATTTATTAAAAAACATTTTTTTATTGAAATAATTTTTATAAAATATTCATGATATAATAATTTATAGCGTAGAGGTAACATATGAAGAAAAGAATGAAAATAGGTTTATTTATTGATAGTTTTTTCCCTGCTATAGATGGAGTGAATATGGCTGTAGATAATTTAGCTAAAGAATTATCTGAATATAGTGATGTTGTTGTTATTGCTCCATATTATAAAGATTGTGATGATTCAGCTCGTAACTATAGAGTAAAAAGAATAAAAGGTGTATCAGTGCCTTTTACTGAATATAAATTAATTAATAAAAAAACTTCATGGTCAGATTGTTATAAAGAATTAATTGCTGAAGAATTCGATGTTATTCATATTCATTCTCCATTTAATATTGGAAGATTAGGTATTAAGGTGGCTAAAAATTGTAATATTCCTTGTTTAGGAACAGTACATACTAGGTTTGATTTTGAAATTAAAAGAATTGTCAATATAAAATCTTTAATAAATATTTTAACAAAAGTAATTATAAGTGCATATAATAGATGTGATAAATGTATTGTTGTTAATGATCCGTTAATTGAAGACCTAAAAAAATATGGTTGTATTCATAAAAATCCAACAGTCATTTATAATGGGACAGATTTAAAACCAATTAAAACAGATCATAATTCTTACAATAAAATTAACGAACTATATGGATTAAAAAATCAAAAAAATGTATTATTGTTTGTTGGTAGAATAATCGATATTAAAAACATATTTTTTATTTTAGAAGCATTAAAAATATTAAAAGAACAAAACTTTGATTTTAAAATGTTATATGTTGGTACAGGACCAAATGAAAATCAGCTTAAAGCTAAAATAAAGAAATATTGTATGGAAGACAAAGTAATTATGACTGGTAAAATAGAGAATCGAGATACTTTATCATTGATTTATAAAAGAGCAGATTTACTTTTATTTCCATCACTTATGGATACATCTGGTTTAGTAAGAGTGGAAGCGGCTGTTAATGAAACTCCAGGTTTATTTATTGAAGATAGTATGGTTGGCTCAACTGTGACAAATAATGTAAATGGATTTACATCAAGTTTAGACGTGGAAGAGTTTGCAAAAAAGATTGTTGATATTTTAAGTGATAAAAAACTATTAAAAAAAGTTTCTTTAAATGCGAGATTAATGCTGACTAAAAGCTGGAAAGAAGTAGCGAAAGAAACTTATAATATTTATTTAAAAGAAATCAAAAATAATAAACGTAAATTTACATCGTAAATAATTTGTACAATAAATTTAATTTTTTAAAAATAACTATTACATTATCTTAACATTAAAATAAGTGATTAAATTGCTTTTTAGTTTTGATTTGTTATAATTATTATATTAGAGTAAAGGGTGATTTTAGTGAGAGTATTATGTATTGGTCATGCATCTTATGATATAAGTATGCCAATAGAAGAATATCCAATCGAAAATAAAAAATATCGAATTCATGACAAGATAGAAGGTGGAGGAGGTCCAGCTTGTACTGCTGCCTATTTATTAGGTAAATGGGGAATGGAAACATATTTTGCCGGTGTAGTTGGAAATGACGTTTATGGT
>CAYFQA010000056.1:3171-5779 GCA_964345145.1 uncultured Muribaculaceae bacterium
GTTTATGGTCAAAGAATTAAAACGGAATTTGAACATGTTGGTGTTCATCAAAAGTTTTTAGAAACTAACTATGAGGATCAAACTGACCTTTCATTCATTGTTATAAATGAAAAAACAGGTTCAAGAACTATTTTTAGCAGTGTCTCACCACTAATGCAACTTACTAATCATTCGTTTGAAATTGATCCAGGAGCAATTTTGATTGATGGTCATGAATATGAAGCAAGTAAAAAAGCTTTAATGACATATAAAAATGCAATTACTGTTATTGATGCTGGAAGACCAAATGAAAAAGTAATAGAACTATGTAAATTAGTTAAATACTTAGTTTGTTCAAAAGAGTTTGCAGAAGAAGTAAGTGGAATAAAAATTAATTATGATGATCCACAAACGATAGTTGGTTTATATCAAAAAATGAAAAATGAGTTTCCTAATCAAATAATAATAGTAACTTTAGAAAGTAAAGGAGCTTTATATTCATTAAACGATGAAATTAAAATAATGCCTGGAATTAAAGTTGTTGCTAAAGACACAACAGGTGCTGGAGATATCTTCCATGGTGCATTTATTTATGCCTTAGCTAATGGTCGTAATTTAGAGACTGCTATTAAACTTGCTAATATTACAGCTGGTTTATCAGCAACTCAAGTGGGTAGTCGTAATTCGATATTTAAATATGAAGATATAGAAACATATGCCAAAAATATTAACGAATCCATTTATTGATAATTATCCTAAACTAGATGTTCATGGTGAAAGTAGTGATTCAGTTTTACTTTATGTAGAAGATTTTATTAGAGATAATTTAAAATTAAAACAATTAAAAATTGTTATTATACATGGTAAAGGTGAAGGAATATTAAAAAAAGTAATTCATGAATATTTAAAAACTAATGAAAATGTTTTAAATTATCAATTAGATTTAAATAATTTAGGAATTACAATAGTTGATTTAAAAGAAAAATGAGGTTAATTTAAGAATAATTAACCTTTTTCATTGCAATAATTTAGGTTTGTTATTATAATTAAATTGGTGGTTTTAGGTGAGAATAGAAATTGCAAACGTCTATAGATATCATGAATTAGGCGGAAAAAAATATTTAAAATTTGAAGGTGCTGAATTATGTACACCGAGTAGTAATAAAGAAAAAATACTTATTAGAACAGGACCTTTAGCGGGTAGTTATATAGAAGATCATACCGTTGTAAGTAAAGATAAAGCTTTATGTGGTTTGGTTGTTTCTCTTGCAGAGGTAGCTAAAGCATCAAATTATGATGATTTATATGATGTTTTAATTAAATATGAAGAAGATTTAGAAGATTTTGATGAATTAGTTATTCATCTTTCAACAAAAGGAAAAGTGTTAACTTATGATTATATGGTTCCTGAAGAAATAATCGATCAAATTGATTCTAGACAAAAATATAGTTATTTAGATGAAGTTTCAGAGAATAAACCAGTTCAATTAGATTCATTAACTCATTATTATGAAGAAATAAGTAAAAAAGTAATTGGTCAAGATGCTCAGTTAAAAAGTGTTCTTTCAAATATATATTCGTGGCAAAAACTTATTGATTCAAATATTTCTGAAGAATTAAAAAGAAATTATAAACCAAACATGTTTATTGTTGGTTCAACTGGATGTGGGAAAACAGAAATGTTAAGACAAATTTCTAAAATGATGGATATACCAATGGTTATTGAAGATGCAAATCGTTATACAATTGAAGGATTTGTTGGTCAAAGTGTTGATGATATGCTTTTAAATTTAATTGATAAATGTGATGGTAATATAGCTCGTGCCCAAAGAGGAATAATTGTTATTGATGAAGTTGATAAATTAAATTCAGCTCAAGGAATGGATGGAATAGCTACAACAGGCGTCCAACAATCACTTATTTCGATGATGGAAGGTGGAGAATATAAAATTGGTAATTCTCGAGGTGGTTTTGGTATTGAAAAAATAATTGATACAACAAATATTCAATTTATATTTATGGGATCTTTTGATAGCCAAATGGCTGTTAGTAAAAAAATGGGATTTGGTTCTGATGATCAACCAACACATTATTCATATCATGCTCTAGAACCTAAAGATTTAATAGCTAAAGGAATGATTGCTGAATTAGTTGGTCGTTGTTCAAAGATAATTACAATGAATAATCTTACTGTTGAAGATTATAAAAATATTATTATTAATTCCAAGATTAGTTATTTAAATATTCAAAAAGAACTGATGCGTTTTAAAGGTGTTAATTTGGTTGTTACGGATGAATTTATTGATGAATTAGCTATACAAGCTGCTCAGTCTGGAATTGGTGTAAGAGCAGTTAAAACAATTATTAGTACAATTCTTGGAGAAATGGAATATGAAATTAATACTGGTGAAATTAAAAAAGTAGTTTTAAATAAGGAAATGTTAACCAAAAGAAAACTATTAAAATTAAAAAAATAGATAAGACATTAATATGTCTTTTTCTTTGCTTAATAATCTAAATAATATTATAATTAATTTGAGGTTGATATAATGGATAAAATAAAAATATGTTTTATGGGAACCCCACAATTTGCTGTTCCGGTTTTAAAATGTTTAATTGAAAATTATAC
>CAYFQA010000057.1:0-456 GCA_964345145.1 uncultured Muribaculaceae bacterium
GTCGATAATTTAAAAACTAACTTAATTGACAGTGTTACATCTTTAGAATCAATGGAAAAATTTGAACTATAAAAAAGAGTAATGATTAATTCATTACTCTTTTAAACATTCTTTCTAATTCATAAGTTGTAAATTTAATAATTGTTGGTCGACCATGAGGACAATTATAAGGATTACTAGTTAAAACTAATTCATTTAATAAACTTTCCATTTCTTCATAACTTATATTATAGTTTGCTTTAATACTTAATTTACAAGCCAAAGTAATCGCGACATGCTCATTAAATTTAATTGGATCAAAATCAGTAGTTAAAGTAACTATTAAATCAATTATCTTTTTAATTGATTCTTCCTCATATCCTTCTTTTAACCAAGTTGGATGAGTTGTTATTTTATATGTATTTATTCCAAATTCTTCAAGTTCAAATCCCATATTTGTCATTATTTCTAAATGTT
>CAYFQA010000057.1:466-5709 GCA_964345145.1 uncultured Muribaculaceae bacterium
AGCTCAATTGTAATTGGAATTAACATTTCTGTTTGTTCCATTATTTTATTTTTTAAAACATTTAAATATTTTTCATAATTAATTCGTTCTTGAGCAGCATGTTGATCTATTAAATATATTCCTTCATCATTTTGAGCTACTATATATGTTCCTAATGCTAAACCAACTGGATATAATTCAAGATCTTTTATTTTAATATTTAAATCAGAATCTGTTTTTAAATCCAATTCAGCTTGTGACTCAACATTTTCTTTAAAATTAAATTCTTTTTGTTCTTCTAACACCTTATATTCAGGTTTAGTAACTTTAATTTCTGGAATTAACAACTCTTCATCTAAAGCATTTTTTATTGTATTGATTACTAATTCTTTTAGACTATCTAATTTACTAAATTTAATATCTTGTTTAGTTGGATGAATATTAATATCAATTAAACTTTGATCAACTAAAATATTTATAATACAAATTGGATATTTAATATCTGGTTTATATGTATAATAAGCATCATTTATCATTTTTCTTAATTCATTATTCTTAATAAAACGATCATTGACAAATGTTATTATATGATTCGAATTACTTCTTAATATATCCGGTTTACCAATATAACCACTAATTTCATAATCATCATTTTCACCATGAATTTCAATCATTTTTGTCGATACACTTAAACCATATATTTCATGAATAGTTTTATGTAGATCTGATGAACCAGAAGTATTTAATAAAGTAGTATTATTATTTGTTAAAGTAAATTTAATTTGAGGATGTGATAAGGCTAATCTTTCAATTAACATCAAAGAATTTGTACCTTCAGTCTGTGGACTTTTTAAAAACTTTAAACGCGCTGGGGTATTAAAAAATACATTATCAACAGTAATAATAGTTCCTTTATATGCATCTGATTTTTCATTAGAAATTAATTTACCACCTTTAATAAATATTGTTGTTCCAACATTACCCTTTGATGTTTTTAAAGTTATTTCTGAAACAGAAGCAATAGAAGGTAACGCTTCACCTCTAAAACCCAAAGTATCAATAAATCCTAAATCTTCTTCTTTAATTAATTTTGATGTTGCATGACGAGAAAATGCTAACAAAGCATCCTTTTCATCCATCCCATTTCCATTATCAGTTACCTTAATTTGTTTTATTCCACCCTCAAGTAAATCAATTTTGATAATTGTTGCACCGGCATCAATACTATTTTCAACTAATTCTTTTACTATTGATGAACATTTTTCTATTACTTCACCTGCAGCAATTTTATTTGCTAAATGTTCATCCATTATTTTTATTTGACTCATAATTCACCACCAAATAAAGATGATCTTACTTCTACTAAAGTTTCATCTTCAATATTTATTTCAATATCAACAGTATTTTTAAAATTAATAAAACCTATACCCTTTATAACTAAATCAGAATTTTCAGGAATATTTAATTTTAAATAATAACGATTAATTTTATAATCTTTTTTTAATTTAAATTTATTACTTAAATACACTGTAACATTTGCTTTATTGATAAATGATATATCAACTAAATCTTCAATAACTAATGTTTCATTTTCTTTCATTTGATAAGTTATTGGTCTAATTTTCTTTTTAGTATCAATCTTTTTTAATAAATTTAAATCATTACTTAAAAAACTTGAATAAGAAAATCCAGGACTATCAATTAATGTTAACTTTTCATTTATTTTCATTTCAATAAAATTCATTGTTGTATGAGGAATATAACTAGTAGTTAAACCAAGGATAGTTTTATCTGTCATTTTTAAGATTGTATTTATTATTGTACTTTTACCCACATTTATAAAACCTACTATATATGATTTTTTAATTTTAAATTTTTCTAAATAATCAATTATTTCTTTAACATTATGATTATTTACTGAAGATATAAATAAAATATTATCAGTAATATTTTCATTATCTCTTAAATATGATTTAACTTTATCTGGTTTTAATAAATGTTTAAATAGATCATATTTATTAATTATTAATGTTTTTGGATATTTAATTTTATGATATAAATTAATAATATCAGAATTTAAGCTTAATAAATCACATATAAATAAAACATGTTCAGAATCATTATTTACAACTTCAATTATTTTTTCAATTTCTGAAGGAATTAAAGCAATCAATGATTCTCCATAATGCATTATTTTAAAACAACGTTCACAATATTTTGCATCTTTTTTCTTTTCTACTTTAATATAACCTGGACTCTCTGGATTCAAAGATTGAAAAATCGAGCCACAGCCAACACATTTTTTATTCATAATATTGTCCTCTTTTTATTCTATCTGATTTTGTTAATTTATTAATAATTAATGAATCAATAAATTTAATTAATTTTGTTGATGCATAATCTATTGAACTAATTGAATTAACTAATATACTAGTAAACTTCATCCTATTAGCACCATAAACATCAGTAATTAATTGATTACCTATACAAGCTATTTCTGTTTCTTTAAACCCATATAAATGCATTATCCTTTTATACTTTTTCTTTAATGGTTTATAAGAGTAATATGCTGAATCAACATTTAAATATTCTTTAAAAGGCTCAACACGAGATTTTTTAGAATTAGATAAAATAATTAATTTGAAACCCATTTCTTTTAAATCTTCAAATAAGTCTTGTAATCTTTTTGTTGGGACTTTAGTACCTAAAGGAGCAATTGTATTATTCAAACCAAAGACTAGACATCTAATACCAGATTTCTTTAATTTTTTATAATCGATTGTATATATACTCTTTTGATAAATATTTGGTAAAAAATTATCCATATTAACTCCTTATGTATTTAAATTATATCATAAAAAAGCACCTTATCTAAGGTGTTTTTATATATTTAAAATAAATCTTTATCTAAAGCATCAATTGCTTCTAATTGTTCCTCAATTACTGAACGAACACGTTTTTTATAATTATAAATATTTCTTCTTAGATTTTCTGCAGCTAATTCTGCTTCTTCGGCTTTAGCTAAAGCATCATTAACAATTCTTGAAGCATTTTTCTTTGCTTCATCAATAATAGCTTCACCTTCACTTCGAGCCATCTTTTTAATTTGGTGACTTGCTTCTTCAGCCACTAAAACCACCCTATTAAGAGTGTTTTCCATGTGTTTATATCTAGTTACTTGCTCATTTAACTCAGCAATTATTTCATCTTTACGTTTACCATTTGCAATTAATTTTTCTACTTCAACGATTACATCAGCAACAAAACGATTAACTTCTTGCTTATTATAACCCATAATTGCATTATGAAACTTGTTCATACTGTCACCTCAAATTATTTTATAAATCTATTTCTTCACTTATATATTTATTATTAGTTTTATCATCTTCTGTTATTTTACCTTGAACGTTAACATTTTTAGGAGTACATAAATATATACCTTGACCTATTTTTTGTAAATCTCCGCCTATCGCGTATATCGTTCCTAATAAAAAATCTATAATTCGCTTTGCTTGATCTGATGTTACTCTTTTTAAATTAACAACCACACTATTTCGCTTTTTTAAATGATCAGCAATTTGTTGACTTTCTGAATATGCTCTTGGTTCTAGTAAAATCATTTTACTACCAGTATTAACTGCTTCTTCATATGCATCTTTTTCACTTATATCATAATATTCATCTTCACTAGTTATTTTTTCAATTGGTTCACTAAATAATTTGTCTTTCAAAGCTTTGAATTTTGACATACAAATACCTCCGTATCTTATATACATTATTCTATCATTGATTCTTAGTTTTTACAAACAATTATTTATTAAAAATCAATCTTTTTATGTAAATATTCATTAAGTTCATGTAATTTAACAGTTTCTTGTTCCATAGTATCGCGATTTCGAACTGTAACTGTATTATTATTGATTGTTTCATCATCAATTGTAACAACAAAAGGAGTTCCAATCGCGTCTGCTCTTCTATATCTTTTACCAATGCTTCCAGATTCGTCTAAACTACATTGAAAATCTTTACATAATTGACTGTAAACCTCTAATGCTCTTTCTGAATGATTTTTCTTAATTAATGGTAAAATTGCTACTTTGATTGGAGCTAAATAAGGATGAATTTTTAATAATTCACGTTCTTCACCATTTGGTAATATTTCTTTTTGATAAGAATCACATAGAAATGCCAAGACTAGTCTATCTAAACCTACAGAAGGCTCAACACAGTAAGGTATATATCTTTCATTTGTCTCCGGGTCTAAATAACTAATATCTATCTTGGCATGTTCAGCATGTACTGCTAAATCATAATCGGTTCGATCAGCAATCCCCCATAATTCACCAAATCCAAATGGAAACTCATACTCAATATCCGTAGTCGCGACTGAATAAAAAGACAACTCATCTTGAGAATGGTCTCTAAATCTCAACTTATCTTTTTTAAGTCCCAAACTTTTCAAAAATTCCATACAAAAGTTTTTATAATAACCAAACCATTCTAAATCAGTTCCTGGTTCACAAAAAAACTCTAATTCCATTTGTTCAAATTCCCTAGTTCTAAAAATAAAATTACCAGGAGTTATCTCATTACGAAAACTCTTACCAACTTGCCCAATTCCAAATGGAATTTTAAGACGCATTGTTCTTTGAACATTTAAATAGTTTACAAACATTCCTTGAGCAGTCTCTGGTCTTAAATAAACTGTACTTTTTGCATCTTCAGTTACACCCATCTTCGTTTCAAATAGTAAATTAAAATGACGAATATCAGTAAAATCATGATTACCACAGCATGGACACTTAATATTCAACTCATCGATTAAATCTCTCATCTCATCTAAAGATAAACCATCAGCACGGTCTTTTTTATTAGCATCTTCAAAATAATCATCGATTAAATTATCAGCACGATACCTACTCTTACATTTTTTACAATCTAAAAGCGGATCGGAAAACCCTCCAACATGACCACTTGCTTCCCAAACTTTAGGATTCATCAAGATTGCACTTTGAATTCCATAATTATATGGATTTTCCTGAATAAACTTTTGCCACCAGGCATTCTTAATATTTTCTTTTAATAATACCCCTAATGGACCATAATCCCATGAATTAGCTAAACCGCCATATATTTCACTACCCTGAAAGATAAATCCATACTGTTTAGCATAATTACTAATTTCTTCTAAACTATTTTTCATTCTATTCCTCCTAAAAATAAAAAACTTCTAAAAAAATTGTAAGGACGAATATCTCCGCGGT
>CAYFQA010000058.1:0-5708 GCA_964345145.1 uncultured Muribaculaceae bacterium
GAAGACTTATTCCAGATACTAAATAATCTTTATATTCCTGACTATTTTCATCATAACCAGAAAATGTACTACTATCTTTAGGTATATCCGGATTATATCTCAATTCTAAATAATCATGTTTTCTTTTATAATACTCTTCTGATGTTTCTTTTTGATTACCAGCTTCACCAAATAACAAATATGTTACTTTTCTACTTAATAATTCAATTTCACGTTCTAAAACAGTACTTTGACCTTCTAGTGAATATGTTAATTGATAGTTAAACTTTTGGGTTATATCACTACTTTTACTTTGTTTAGTATTAAGTGTATTTAAATTTAATTTAAATTCTTTATTCGCAGCATAAACACTTAAACTTAATGCAAATACTAATAATATAGCTATAAAAATTTTTTTCATTAGTTCACCCCCAAATATTTTTTCCAAACAGTAATAATATATTTAGTTGCTGGTTTAGCATTATTTTTATTTAAATAATAATCATGAAATGCTTCAGCTAATGTTTCATCATAAATATAATTACCATCTTTATCTTTGGCAACTGCATAAGCAGAAATAGTTTTTCGCCAATCATCAAATCCAATTGTACTTCCTGTATCTCTTTTATAATTTTCATAAGCTTCATTAAGCATTTTTAAAGCTAATTTACCTTCAGTAAAATTATTTAAAACATCAAGAATTGAATTCATATTTGTAACATTTGCTATTATTATTGAATCTACATTATAATAATTTAAAGTAGCTATAAAAGACAAATAATGACCAAATTCATGAATAACTGATGAAGATGTTGTAACATTTGGTGGGAAATGTCCAGCTTTAGAATTAGCTTGCATTATTGAATTTAATTTATCTTTATTTAAAAAATACGATGAATTTAAAAATATTTGAGTTTTTAAAACCATTGGTAAATCATTAGGAGTATCTGAAGTTGCAAATTTAAAAGCTGATAAAAAACCCGCTATCATTGTATTATCAAAAGCACTTGGATTAAAAAGACTTAAATTAGTTAAATGTTTACGAGCATCTGGAAAGTTATCATAAATAAAGGCAATTGCACTATAAATTTCTTCTGCAAAAGATACTTCCATTTCACAAAGATTAACAGCAGTTATATTATATTGATTAATTATTTTGTTTTCAATAGCTAATATTTCCTGTGGACATTGATTTTTTTGATTAACTGAATCTTCTTTTATTATATTATATGCATCTAATACTCCATTTATTTGAACTTTTTCATAAATATTATCCACTTTTATAACAGTACGATTAGGATTTCTTTTAGCATTTTGCGGTGGATTTTGATTAGATGGAGGTTGATTTGTAATAGTTGGATCTTCGTATGGATTATTTGGAAAAAAGTACTCATCTACATTTAAAGTTACAAAAGTAATTGTTATTGCAATTAATAAAAAACAAAAAATAACAACACTTACTATCACTAAAGCTTTATTATTTTTTTGTGGCATTCGCATTGGCATTGGTGGAGATGGTGTAAAAGGATTATTTAAAACATTTCCACATTTATTACAAAAATTCATTTGACCTTCTATTTTATTACCACATTTATTACAATACATAAAACCACTCTTCCTACTATATTATATTGTAACATGATTCAGTAGTTTTTTAAACATTTAAAAACTAGATTTAATCTAGTTTATAAATCAAAAAAATTAATTTGAATTGCCTCTTTAACTTCTTTTAAAACCTCATTTGTTACTTTTACACTTTCTTCAGTTCCTGATTTTAAAATACTATAAACTTCATCTAAGTTTTCTTCATAATATTTTCTACGTTCTCTAATCGGTCTTAATAGATCTTGCATAATATCATTTAAAAATCTTTTAACTTTCATATCTCCTAAACCACCACGTTCATAATGAGCTTTTAATTCTTCTAAATTATTATATTCTGGTAAATATTTTTTAAAATCTTCATCAGTTGCAAATACATCTAAATATATAAATACTGGATTATTTTCTGTTTGACCCGGATCTTCAACCTTTATATGATTAGGATCGGTAAACATTCCCATTATTTTTTCTTTAATAACATCTTCTGAATCTTTTAAATAAATACAATTATTTAATGATTTACTCATCTTGGCATTACCGTCTAAACCTATTAAACGATTACAAACTTCATTGTCTGGCAAAATCGCTTCTGGTAATACTAAAACATCGGTATTATATGTTCGATTAAAAGATGTAACAATTTCTCTTGCTTGTTCAATCATTGGTAATTGATCATCACCAACTGGAACATACTTAGCCTTAAAAGCAGTTATATCAGCAGCTTGGCTAATTGGATAAGTAAAAAAGCCTACAGGAATACTTTTATCAAAGCCTCTTTGTTTTATTTCACTTTTGACTGTTGGATTTCGTTCTAATCTAGAAACAGTTACTAAATTTGAATAAAAGAATGTTAATTCATATAATGCTGGAATTTGGCTTTGTAATAAAAATGTTGTTTTTTTCGGATCTAAACCAACACCTAAATAATCAAGCATTACTTCTTTAATGCTTTCTTGAATTTTTTTTGGATTATCAAAATTATCCGATAAAGCTTGTAAGTCAGCAATCATAACATATTGTTTATATTTATCGTCTTCTTGAATCTCTAATCTTTTCTTTAAAGATCCAACATAATGACCAATATGTAAAGATCCTGTAGGTCTATCTCCTGTTAAAACAATTATTTTCTCCATAATTAAACACTTCCTTTTTGCCTACATTTATATTTTAGCATAAAGATAGTTTATTTTGTTGAAATATTTCTAATTTTATTATATAATCAATTTGTTCTAATTGTCCTCGTAGCTCAGTTGGATAGAGCATACGCCTTCTAAGCGTACGGTCAGGAGTTCGAACCTCTTCGGGGACGCCATTTAAAAATAACCTATATTTTATAGGTTTTTATTTGCTTAAAAAAATACTCTATAGTAAAATATTTATAGGAGGAATAAAAATGAAAGTATATAAATGCCCAATATGTGGGAATGTAGTCGATTTATTTGAAGTTGGCGGTGGACAACTTGTCTGCTGTGGACAACCAATGGTTGAATTAGTTGCTTTAGAAGAAAATGAAGGTTTAGAAAAACATTTACCAGTAATTGAAGTAGATGGTAATAATGTCAAAGTTACTGTTGGAAGTGTTTTACATCCAATGGAACCAAATCATTATATTACTAAAATTTTCTTAACATATAATGATAAAGTTTTAAGAAAAAATCTTAAACCGGGTGAAGAACCAGTTGCAAATTTTATTGTTGATGAAGAATTTACTACCCTATCAGCTTATGAATATTGTAGTCTTCATGATTTATGGAAAACAACTTATAAAAAATAAAAACAATCAATAGATTGTTTTTTATTTTTCTCTATGTTAGAATAATTCATTAAACAAGAGGTAGTTTATGACTAGAGAATTATACGAAAAAATGAAAGTTATTGTTAATAATCATAATAGATTACTAAAAATTTATAGTACTTTAAAAATTTATGATGTTTTACATAATCGAAAACATCCTAATTTTAATGAAGTTTTTCACTTTCTAGAAGCAGGAATTAGTGTATGTGAAAAAATAATTAAAGCTACAAAATTATCTTTAGAAGATTATGCTGAATTGTATTTATTTTTTCATCATGTTCTAAATGGTAAACATGTTAATCAAATGTATAATCTTCTTACTTTAGAATCAGTAAATAGTGATACTCATCGTTTTTATTATCATGTTGAAAGAACAGTTTTAGAAAATTATGAAATTCTTAAAAAGAAAGGTTATATTTTACCAATTCCTGGTCTTCCAAATTCAGTACCATATCATCCTAATGTCTTAACATTTGTTAGAGGTTCCTTAATGGATACATTAGTAGAGGAAGATGTTATTTTAACTTATTTATTATTAATAGAAGAATTTTTAAATAAAAATCCGGATTATCCCTATAGATACGAATTATTAGAAACTAAATATATAAATAGTTTTACTAGTCCAAGAATCGAACAACAAATAATACATAATCATTTTGATTGTAATCAACCAGTATGTATTAATAGTGTAGAGTTTTTTTCAACTATTGAAGGTCGAAATATAAAAGAAGATAAAATAATTAAAGAAGCTCGTTTAAATCTTATTTTAGATACGGCTTTTAAAGAATTAATTTCAAATTACGTATTAGATTTATCTACAGAAGAAGGCAGTATTGAATATCATTCTTTTATAGTTCTTTCAACGTTATTAAAAAGTGTTTTGATAAACTATGATGAAATCGATTATAATAATTCAAGAAATTATTTAATGAATTTGATTTTAGATCTACAAGCAAATAATAATATTGATGATAAATATGCAATAATGCTTAAAACTGCAATTAGTCAAACGAAATTATTATATAATCATGAAAATATTGTTAGGTTTAATGCAGAACCTAAATTAATAAAATAGAAATAGGATGTAAATTATGGAAAAAGGTTTTTTTATCTCATTAGAAGGAATTGATGGCTCTGGTAAGTCAACACAAGCTCAATTACTTAGTAAGTATCTTGAAGAATTAGGTTATGATGTAGTTTTATCTAGAGAACCAGGTGGAACACAATATGGAGAAGAAATAAGAAGAATTCTTTTAAATTTAAAGCTTGATGAAGTAATGACAGATGAAACAGAAGCTTGTTTATTTGCTGCGGCTCGTGCTCAGCATGTTCAAAGATTAATTTTACCTAGTTTACATGAAGGTAAAATTGTTGTAACTGATCGTTTTATTGATTCAAGTTTAGCTTATCAAGGAGAAATGCGTAATTTAGGAATAGAAAGTGTTTATAAACTTAATAGATGGGCAATTGGAAACACTTTACCTGATTTAACAATCTTTATTACACTTAGTGAAGAAGAATATAAAAAAAGAAATCAACATAAAAATTTAGATCGAATTGAAGAAAGTATCCAATCAGATTCATTTCATATAATCAATAGGGCTTATTCAAAAATAGAAAAAATGTTTCCTAATCGTCTTGTTACTATAAATGGTGACTCTACTTTATATGAAGTATTTGAAGTTATTAAAAATATCGTTGAAGAAAGACTGAATCATAAAATTGATAATGGAGTTCACATAAAAAAATTGTCGTTATGACAATTTTTTATTTTTATATATTAATTAGTATTTAATTGAATATTGAATACTGCTCTTCCACCAGATGCATCGTTTTCACAGTCATAATCTTGTCCTTCGATCCACATATACCATCTCATCTTCATAACACCTCTTGGGACTGTCCAAACTGATATTGGTTCTGGAAACGCTTCTGTGGTTTGATAATTAGCAGGTACAGCTTTAAAACGAGTTTCATGTTTTGTTGCATTAGCTTCTGATACTAAAACTGGATTAGGATCAGTTACTGTAAATTCAGCATCAATACCATCATAATTAACTCTTGAACCACCAGTTTTAGGTATTACTACTCCTCCATAAGTATTTTTTGCATGAGCAACTGCTGCATCAGTATGAACATCATAGTTTGGTTCCCACATACGAACTATTCTATTAGATGCATTAGTATAAAGTAATGTTTGATAAACATCTTCAGTTGCAGCGATATTTTCTGTGTGGCCTAATTCAACAAATGCTACTCGCGCGGCATTTTTAATTCCCGTATCATCTTGATTAAGTGGAACACTTACATTTGAGCTTGTTGTTAAATATAA
>CAYFQA010000059.1:0-5599 GCA_964345145.1 uncultured Muribaculaceae bacterium
TCAGGAGGTATTTTACATGTCCGAGCAGGGAGTAGAAAAAAGAGTTGAACGGAATTATGCAAGAATCTTCATTTTTGCTACTTTGGTAGCTATACTAACCTTTTTAGCTGTCCTATTTTTTTTAAATTCATCAGATAGTACCGTTGCTAAGGTTTTTTCCAATATTGTTTTATTCATTATATTTGCCTTAGCTGTAATGCTATTAGTATTACTTATTAGATTTTTCTATTCAATTCGACATATTGATAAAAACGCTTATTTGTTATCTCAAGGCAACCTTAATATAAGTGATGTCATTGCAGACAAGACAAGAGGACTGGAATCACTTACATCTGCTGTAAACGACATGAAAAGAAATCTTCTAGACTTTATAGAATCAACAAAGGTTAATGTTATTATTTTATCAGATGCTGTTGATAATATTACGAAAAGCTTGGATATGAGCTACAAGGGTAATGAGCATATTGCACGTAATATGGCTACAGTTGCAGATAAAGCGCATCAGCAGCTTAAGATCGTTAAGGAGACCTTAGATGGCATCGATGAGGTTGCAAACAGAGCCAACAATATTACAGCTACATTAGCTAAGATTGAAGAATTCGTAGAGAACACCGTTAACGTAACCGTAGAAGGATCAGAGCATGTAGATAAATACAACGAGCAGATGGATGTAATCTCAACTAATTTGTCCGACACAGCTGCTTTTATTGAAGCTCTAAATGCACATCTTAATGAAATCGATCAGGTTAATGGCTTAATTATCAATATAACAGAACAATTAAAGCTTCTTTCTCTTAATTCTGCTGTAGAAGCAGCTCGCGCAGGTGAAGCAGGTAGAGGCTTTGTAGTAGTCGCTCAAGAGATGAACAAGCTCTCCGCAGCTACCAGAGATAGTATTGGTCAGATTAATAAGCTTTTAAACAATATTCTTAACAGTAATGCTAAGGTAAGCGAAAGCATATCCAGCTGTGTAGAGAGCTTTGATATAAGTAAGGAGATTTTTAATTCTGTGAAGGATACCTTCTATACTATTAATAAGAATACATACATACTGAACGATGATATGAAAAAAGTATATGAGGAATCCCGATTGATACAGGAGAACACCAAGGATATCAGTAAGAAAGGCCATACTCTAGATGATGCTTCTAACGAGATATCATCAATAACTCAAGATGTAGCTGCTGTTACAGAGGAAGAGCTTGCAGAAAATGAAGAAATCAATAATCAGGCATTATCATTACAAAATATGCTATCCAGTATAGAGAATCTGCTGATGAGATACAGAACATCTGTTGTACCTACTGAACAGACCAGTCCTAAGAGATTAAAGATCGCTTTATTTTGCCCTTTAGACCATTCCTTCTGGGAAAGCGTCAGGCAGGGTGTATTATATGCTCAGACTGAATTGAAGGGCAAAAATGTAGACGTGGAGTTTCTTGGCTACAAGAAGGATTTTAATAAGCTTAATATAGATATGAAGGAAAGAATAGATAATAATTACGATGGACTTATTCTACCTGGGTTTACCCTCGGTGTAGATGAGGAGATCATGAGAGCGCAACATAAGAACATAGCTGTTATGTCATTTAACTGTGATTTTAACGAAGGTGTTGATAGACTATCATATTTTGGACCAGACATCTATGCTTCCGGAAAGTTAGCTGCTGAGGTTGTATCAAAGTGCTTGGATTATGAGGGTGATATAGCCATCGTAAGAGGACCACTAGAAACGTCCATTAACAGAGTTCGTAGAGATGCAATTTATGATATAATAGGTAAGAATAAAAAAATGCGAATAGCAACTGAAATAGAAGCAGAATCTGATAATACACGCGTATATAAAAATGCCAAGGAAATGTTACAAAAATTCCATAACCTGAAAGGCATAGTAATACTTACAGGTGGTGTCCTCGGTGTAGCAAGAGCTATTGATGAAATGGGATTAACTGGAAAGGTTCAAATAGTATGCTTTGACTATGATGAGGAGATAATAAAGCTTATAAAGAAAGGTATTATCTATGCTGCTATTGGACAGGATCCATTTGGACAAGGTCATGATCCAATAATCTCGATGTATAACTACTTAGTCACAGGAGAAAAGCCAGAGTCGGTTACTTATACACGTACAGAATTAATGGATATCAGAAGTGTAAGCAAATATTAATGAGTAAAAGATAAGATTGATATATAAAAGCATATAGATTACATAAGAAAGAGCTGTTGCAAAGCAGAAATAGGGGTTACTTGCCCCTAATAAGTAAGGGTCAAATCGTTCGCCTAGGCTAAATTAAATTTTTATGTCATACTTTAAAAAATTGAAAAAACTAGTCAGTTTTTTAAAGGAGGTCACTTAACATGGATAAATTAACTCACACCGTGCGTAGTTCTAGATGGAAGGATATTATTCTGAAGTCTCAAAACAGACCAGCTGGTATGAGCGCAAAGCAATGGATGGCTGAGAATCAAGTTGATGCAAATGCGTATTACTATTGGCAACGCAAATTTCGAAGGGAAGCTTACGAACAAATGAAAAAATCTCCTGTTCTACCTACTGTACAGGATAATTATGAAATCTCATTTTCTGAGGTTCGCATACCAGAAACGAGTAAATTAGTTTCTGATACTATACCTGGAAATATCAGGCCAACTGCTGTAATCAAGACTTCAACCATGACAATTGCCTTATCTAATGATATATCTGAAAGTTTGCTGTCAATAATTCTTGGGGAGGTATCACATGCTTGAGGATGCTGCTAGGATACGCCGTGTAGTACTAGCATGTGGCAGAGTAGATTTGAGGAAAGGCATTGATGGTCTCTCTATGATAATAGGCAGTAAGTATAATCAGAACCCCTTTGAAAAGGGAACTCTGTTCCTCTTTTGCGGTAGGCGATCCGATCGTATGAAGGGATTACTATGGATGGGGAGTGGATTTTTACTTTTATACAAAAGATTCGAAAGCGGGTCGCTGTCTTGGCCTCGCACAACTGAAGAGGCGGCCGAGCTTACCGAAGACCAGTTTCATTATCTGATGCTTGGTTTGAACCCATTGGATCCTAAGATAAAGGATGTAACCCCATCTAAAATATACTGATAATTGTGCAAAACAGAGAAAATATTTGCCTGTTCTTGAATACAAAATTCGACTGGAATGACAGCCTTATCAACCATTACAGAGATCATCTAGAGGCTAGATATGGCTTTTACACATTTTTTTGAACCTTGAAAACTCTATATTTTCATAGCCTCAGATAGCGTATAATGAGCTCTAGAATAATGGCAAAATGACGGTGACCAAAAATTGTGAAAGTGGCTATTTATCGGCATTTCTGTTATAATAAGTACAATAAAGAAAGGCGATAAACATGTGTAAAAAGTTCACTTCCGAGGAATTGAATATAATGGACAGCAAAGCCAAGGACGATATAATCTATCAGATGCAGGATCGCCTGGATAAGCTTGAGCAGGATTATGAGAATCTTATAGAACAGGTTCGTCTTGCAAATCAACAGCGCTTCGGACGTCATACCGAAAAGCTAGAGGCTCTCACAGGCCAGATATGCTTTTTCAATGAAGCCGAGGCCTGCTACGATGTAAATAAGCCAGAGCCAACGATTGAAGAAACCATTATCGAAGCTAAAAAGAAGCCTCGTAAGAGTAAGAAAAAAGGCCAACGTGAAGAAGATTTGAAGAACTTCCCTCAAGAAGAATTTTCACATGATGTACCGGATGAAAAGCTACTTGATACCTTTGGTAAGGGTAACTGGAGAAGTATGCCGGATGAAGTATTCTGGCAATTACGTTTTGAACCTGCCAAGTGGATTGCTGAAAAGCATGTAATCAAGGTGTATGTCGGAACGGATGGTATGCATCAGGATGAGTTTCTTCGAGGGGATCATCCGAACACCTTGTTCAGGGGAAGTATTGCAACCCCTTCATTGGAGGCGGCTATCATTAATGCCAAGTATGTAAATGCTAATCCACTTGACCGTATCGCCCGTGATTTCCAAACAAACGGATTGAATCTGTCTAAACAGACAATGTCTAACTGGACTGTTACCGCTGCTGAGAGGTATTTTACTCCAGTATATGAGCTGATGAAATCAACCTCATTAAAAACACATGTCAATCAATGTGATGAGACTGTTGTTGAAGTAATACATGATGGCAGACCTGCAGGTAGTAAAAGTTATATGTGGGTGCATGTAACTGGAGAGTTAAGCCCGGGTCCAAAGGTCATTTTGTACGAGTATCAGAAGACACGTCACAGTGACCATCCCAAGGAATACTACAAGGATTTCCATGGGATTCTGGTTACCGATGGCCTTGAGCAGTATCATAAAATTGCTCGTGAGCTAGAAGGCCTCACAAATGCCAACTGCTTTGCACATGCTCGTAGGAGTTATGCGGATGCCATTAAGGCTATGGGCAAAGGCAATGAGGAATTGATACGTGGATCCATAGCGTATCAAGCTCTTGTGCGAATCGGTGCCATCTATGATCTGGAGGGAAGCCTGAAGGGGCTATCTCCAAAAGAACGTTTAAAGGAAAGGCAAACCCAGGTCAAACCATTGGTCGAGGAATACTTTGCGTGGGTTAAAGAACGTCTATCAGATACAACGGTGATTCCGAAAGGGAAAACAGCTTCTGGACTTAAATATAGTGTAAACCAAGAAGAATACCTCAAAGTATTTCTTAACGATGGAGAAGTTCCTATCGACAATTCGGCTTGTGAAAGAGCCCTGCGAAACTTTACAATCGGGAGAAAAAATTGGATGACAATAAATACAGTTAGAGGAGCCCAAGCTAGTGCTATAATATATAGCATTACAGAAACAGCAAGAGCGAACAATCTCAACGTGTATTACTATATCAGCCACCTCCTCACAGAACTACCAAAGCTTATCGATAAAGATGGAAATATAGATCAATCAATGCTGGAGCCACTTATGCCGTGGTCAAAATCACTACCAGCTGATTGTCACAGTAAGCGTCGCAACTAAAGCGACGCTTTTATTGACTGGTAGCGAATGATTTGACCCTTACAAGTATAGCATGAGCACTACTATATCATAATGATACAAGAATATGCTATCGTAATGATAGCATATTAAATAAGATTTTCATATTATTTTATTAATTCTTCTAAGGTTTCTGTTTCGGAATAAAATTTATTTTCAGCGCCATATCCATTCCATCAGCCAAACGTTTCAGCAGATTAATCGAAGGATTTCTAGTACCATTCTCCAATTTGCTGATATCTGCCTGATTAATTCCACTGCGTTCTGCCAATTGCTTTTGTGTAAGATTTTGAGATACTCTAGCATCAACTATTGCCCTAATCACATCAAACTCAGGCTGCAGATTGTCATATTCATTTTTAAAATCTTCATCCTGTAACTGTTCTGCTAGAAAATCATCATATTTTCTCATTATTCTCACACCTTCTTTCTAAATAATTTTTTCGATATATTTTAGCCTTTTCTATTTCCGACCTTGGTGTTTTTCGAGTCTTTTTAATAAATCCATTTGTAAATATTATCTTTCCTTCATAGTAAAAGAAATATAGCACTCTATAAATATCAGTTCCAGCTTT
>CAYFQA010000060.1:0-5590 GCA_964345145.1 uncultured Muribaculaceae bacterium
AGAAACATCACAAAAGAAGATTAACTAATGAAACATTTTTAAAAATTTATGATAAATTATTTAAAGAAAATAATAAATTAATAATAAAAACAGATCATCAAGAATTATTTGAATATTCTTTAATTAGTTTAAATAATTATGGTTATTGCTTTGAAAATCTATCTTTAGATCTGCATAAAACAGATATATCAAATATAATGACTGAATATGAAGAAAAGTTTTCTAGTAAAGGTTCTAAAATATATTATTTAGTTTGTACTAAAAATAATGTTATAATTAATGGGGATGATGAATAGATGAAAAAAATTATATTATTAATAATTGGTTGTTTATTTCTATTTGGATGTACTAATATAAATAAATCTTCTTTAAATGAAATAATTGATCTGGTAACAAAAGATAAAACAAAAATTTATAATCAATATCGAACAGGATATAAATATTATTTACCAAATGGATTAAGTATAAAAGATAGTACAGAATTTAATGAGATATTAACATCTAATCAAACTAATTATTACTTATTTATGGACTTTATAAGTTATTATAATAAGAAAAAAGTGGATTACGAAGTAAAAAAAGATCTTTATCACAGCCAGAAAATAGAATATAAAAATAATTATGGTTATTTAGAAATAAAAGAATATGAAGAAAAACTTTATATTGAAATGATGTATAATTATGCTAAAATAGAAGTAGTAACATCGGCTGAGTATTTAAACGAAGTAATACATAAATCAATTGCTTTATTGTCGTCGATTAAATATAATGATGCAATCATTGATAAAATCTTAAAAGATGAGATTTTAAGTTATAAAGAAGTCCCATATGATATATTCAAACCAAAAGAGACTACAACTAATTTTTTAGACTATATAGGACCTAATGCTGGTGAAGATGAGGACGAAACTATTCCTGATTATGATTTAGTTAAATGAGAAAGGTGATAAATACATGAAATTATTTGATAAAATTAAAAATATTTTATTTGATGACGAAGAGGAAGAATTATCAGTTGTTGAAGAAGAAACTGTTGAAGAAGAAAAAGAAGAAACAAAACCTCAAAAGACAATTTTTGAGAAAGTAGATTTTGAAAAAGAAAAAGAAATAGAACCTCAACCAGCAAGGACTGAGTTTGTTGATGATTTTGAAGCTCCTAAAAAAAGAACTCCTAAAATTGAAGAAACAATAGAAATACCAGAAAGAGATTTATCTAAAGTTCAAAATACATTTAATTTTCCAATGGAAGTTGATGAAAGAGATTTTATTCCTGAAGAACTTCCAAAAAAAAATCCTAATGCTTTGGAATTGGAACAAAGAAAAGTTGAAATTGAAAAACATGTTATTAAAAAAACAGAAACAGTAGTTGTAAGAGATAAACCATTTAAGGCATCACCAATTATTTCACCGGTTTATGGTGTTATGGATAAAAACTATAAAAAAGAAGATATTGTAGTAAAACAAAAAATTGAAGTAATAAGCGAAAGTCAACAAAAGAAAATGGATTTAGATAAGGCTCGTAAAAAAGCATTTGGAACTTTAGAAGATGAAATAGAAACAACATTAGAAAAGCCTTTTACAGATTTCTATAAAGAAATTGATCCAATTATTGATGAAGTACCGACTAAATCAGTAGATGATTTGTTAATTGATGCGATGGATGAAAAAGAAGAAGAAATTGAATCACAAAACAAAGTTGAAGAAAGTTCATTAAATGAAACATTTAAATTAGATGAAGTTATTGAAGAAATGAAAAAGACAGCAGCTAAGTTAGAAAGCGAAGAAGATGATTTATTTAATTTAATTGATTCGATGTATGAAAATGAAAGTGATGGTGAAAAATAATGGAAGTTTTAAAAGAAGCTTTACCAATTATTATTTATATACTTTTAATTATCATTTTAGTAGTTGGAATTATATTGTTTGTTAGATTAATTAAGACATTAGACAAAGTAGATCAAGTAGTAGATGATGTTAATAATAAAGTTCGATCACTTAATGGATTTTTTCAAATAATTGATTTTACAACAGATAAATTAGTTGGTATCAGTGATAAATTAGTTGATGTAATTTCTTCAGGAATTGGGAAATTACTAGATCTTAGAAGAAAAACAAGAAAGAAAAAGAAAAAAGAGAAAGAAGAGGATGATGAATAATGAAGAAAAAGCTTAAATTTTTATCAGGATTAGGTATAGGAGTAGGATTAGGAATCTTATTCGCGCCTAAAGAAGGACGAGAAACAAGAAGAGAGTTAAAAGAAAAAATTGATGAATTATTAGGTCAATTAAAAGAAGTTGATCTTGATGATGTAAAAGATTCAATTGAAGAAAAAATTGATGAACTTAAATTAGAAATAGCTAACTTTGATAAAGAAAAAGTGTTAAAAACAGCTGAAAAGAAAAGTAAAGAAATAATGGCTAAAGCAGACGAATTAGTTAAGTTAGCTGTAAAAAAAGGAACTCCTGTTTTACAGGAAAAAGCTGAAGCAGTTAAAGAAAAAACAATCGAAGTTTTAGAAAATACACTAGAAAGATTAAAAAAAGCAGAAAAGAAGTAATTCTTACTGCTTTTTATTTTTGTAAACAATCTATTAATAAATTATTAAAAACAAGTATATCATGATAAAACATATTATATACTTGGAGGTTTAAAATGGAAGAAGAAAAACATCTATTTGGCCAAGAAGAAGCAGTAAAAAATATTTTTAACAATATTATTAATAATCAGATTTTGGCTAAAAATGATGAATTAAGAAGTGGACAACGTTCAATAATATTTTTAGATGGACCATCGGGAACTGGGAAAACAGCTATTACAAAAACGATTGCTCAAGAAATTGGTTCTATTTCTTGTGTTTCGACATCAATTACAAATTATTCAGCTGCTGGATATGTAGGTGGAGATCTTATTGATGTTTTAACATCATTATTAGAAAAATCAGAAGGAGATCTTAAAAAAGCAGAACGTGGAATAGTAATTTTTGATGAATTTGATAAGATTGCTTACTCTAGAAGTGGTGGATTAGAAAATGCAATTCAAGCTGCTATGTTGGAAGGAAAAATATCAACAGATAAAACTGTTGATATGGAATTAAATAGATTGTATAACATTATGTTAATTAGTAGTAATAACAAAGATATTGTATTTAATATTTTTCAAGACTTTATTCAAATTATTAAAAATAATAGTATTAATGAAATAGGTATATATTCAGATATAGCTGAACAAATAAATGAATATCTTAAAAATAATGGACCATTTCCTAAAATAAATGATTATAAATAAAAAGATTATTATTAAATAATCTTTTTTTATAGCTTCATATCTTTAATATATTTTTTTAGAGCAATTGCTTCTTTTCCAAATATTATCTTTAATTGGTTATCAATTTCAACAATTCCTTTAGCTCCTAATTTTTGAATTCCATCTTTGTCTACTTTCGACATATCTTTTAAAGTAACTTTTAATCTAGACATATTTGCTTCTGCATCAATAATATTATCTTTACCACCCAAATGGTTTACTAATTTATTAATCTCAACTGTAAATGATTTGTTTGTAAACTTTAAAACAATTAATGATATTAGTAATAATACTATAGCTATAATTATATAATCCATTTATATCACCAATTTAATTATACATTATTTTCAAGAAAAATAAAGATAATATTCTTATAATGACATATTCTTATTTTTGTCTTTTGCTATTAAAGTTTTAGCTAAAATAATTGTTGAGTTATTTAAATTAGGTGTTTCATCATCTAATTCTGGAACATCTATTCGAAATTCTTCAATAACTTTTTCTAAATTTGGAGCAAAATCTAATTTTTTTGATCTAGAGATTGTTTTAACAGCAGCCTCTAGAACTAAGGTTTTAGCAACAGGATGATTTTTTATCAAATCATCTAAAGCGTTAATAAAATCAGCATCCATTTCTAAAATCATTTCTGGAATATCAGTATCCAATTTAAATTCTACATTTATTGCATCTATTGCAGTTTTTAATTTTTTAATACTATCAGTAAACAAAGCTTGATGAGCTGCACTTGTTAAAGCAGCAGTTCTACTGATTTTTTCATGTTCACTTAAACGTCTAAGTGTTTCATATTGTTTTAGCCTTTCTCTTTGTTTAACAATAATAGCTTCTTCTTTGATTAAACTTTCTTCAACTATTTTTTTTAATAAATCAAATTTTGTTTTTGCATTCATTTTAAATACCTTCTTTCTCTAATTTTAACGCTCTTTGATCATAACTTTTAAACATTGAAATAAATTTTACTTTATTACTTGCCTCTTTTTTTTCTTTTGTTGTGTTTGTTTTAGTTCTTTTAAAACTGCTAAGAACCGCTTGATGTCCAAACGTTGAAATAATCATTAATATTTCTTCGTCATCGTCATTTACTATTCCTAATTTTTTAATCTCACTAAGTATAGAATTATTAAATAATCGATTATCAGTTAAATGAATATCTAATTCAGCTAATTTTTCTAAAATTGGTAAACCGTAAGTAACGATGATTAAACCAAATATTCGACTATTATTTAAAGTTAAGTATAAATCCTTAATAAAATTCTTTTTAATATTATCATCAATATAATCTTTGTAAAGATGATATTCTTTTTCTAAACTAATTAATTGATTGTAAAAATAATACAGTTCATTATAATCAAGGGAATCTTGTTCGAAATCACTAATTTCTTTAGTTAATTCATTTAATTCACCTAAACCATAATTATTCATAGCAATTATTTCTTTAATTTGATTAATTCGTTCAACGCTTTTTTTATAATTTAAATCTTCTTGAACAAGAAATTTTTCAGTTAAATTTCTAATTGCATAAAAGTAATTAATTATTTTCATAACCATTACCCCCCTGTTAAGTTTGTTATTATAGAGAAAGTAAGATAAAAAGTCAATAAAAGGTTGTATTTTTTAAAGATTTAGTCTAATATAATTATCATAGGGATGTGTTTAATTATGGTAATGTATCCAGAAAAAAAATCTTTTCCAGCAAAAATAATTATCGTTTTAGTTTTAATTTTACTAATTGTAATCGGTTTTGTAATTTATAATTCTTTAGAAAAATCAAAAAATGAAAAAGCTTATACAGAACTTTTAGTTTTAATTGCAAAAGCTGGTGTTGCATACGGCGAAGACAACAGATATTTATTAGAAGAAATGGAAGGCGAATGTATTCCTTTAGAACAACTAATAAAATTAGGTTATTTAAAAAGTGATTCTAAAGATGAGTACATAATATATAACCCAAAAACAAAAGAAAAAATGAGTGGAAAGATTTTAGTTAGACATGATGAAAGTAAAGAAATAACTGCGGAATATTTATTTGATAAACCTTGTTATGTTGATTATCAAGATAAAGTGACAGTTATTATAACTGATGAAACAACATCTTCATTTATAGTTAAAGTAGAAGGTCCTCAAGGGCTTAAATTAAATTCATTTGAATACAAAATAGATGAAAAAGAAAGTTTTGAACATGACACTCCAACATATACATTTAGTGGTCAAGCGACAGGTAGACATGAAGTAGTAGTAAAAGCTAAGGATTATTTAGGTAATACATATG
>CAYFQA010000061.1:0-345 GCA_964345145.1 uncultured Muribaculaceae bacterium
TACTGAAGATCCAGTTGCTAATAAAACAGAAAATGGTCATGTAATGACAATAAATTTAGCAGTACCTCGTTCTTTTAAAAACTCTGAAGGAATATATGAAACAGATTTTATTAGATGTGTACTTTGGAATGGAATTGCTGAAAATACAGCAGATTATTGTAAAAAAGGTGATATAGTTGGAATCAAAGGAAGATTACAAATGAATTCTTATACTGATAAAGAAGATAAGAAACATAATTATAGTGAAGTAATTGCTGAAAGAGTATCTTTTCTATCAAGTAAAAAAAATGATGAATAATTTATGTAAAAAAATCTATAATTTAATATGTAAATAAAAAGGAGGGG
>CAYFQA010000061.1:355-890 GCA_964345145.1 uncultured Muribaculaceae bacterium
TGTTAACCATTTAAAAAGATAATGTAAATGCTATAATTAAACTAGAAAGAAGGCATTTGCAATGAACAATAAACCAAACATCATTTCTAAAGAGGAATATATTGAGTTGAATATGAAAGCAATCAATGGTTTTACATTGACAAAAGATGAGTTAAGAAAACTTGAAATCTATGAAAATCCTCAACTAGCATATGCCCCTGAAAGTCAAGGAAAAGGTAATGCAACAGTTCAAGAAAAAGGTCCTAAATTATCAATTTCAAATTCAGCTGGAAAATATCTTGCTCATGAGGAAGATAGCCAAGGTTTTGTAAATCCTATTGTGGTTATTGGTGCCGCGGTTATAACTGGTATCATTGCAGCAATTTTAGTCTTAGGTTTATAAAAAGAGAGTTTCTACTCTCTTTTATTTTTGAATTGTAATATTATTGGTGTCCCTGTTAAATCAAAATTATTTCTAATTACATTTTCTAAATATCTTTCATAACTAAAATGAATTAATCCCTTACTGTTAACTTGAAAAGTAAATTTAGGTGGA
>CAYFQA010000061.1:900-3462 GCA_964345145.1 uncultured Muribaculaceae bacterium
GTCTAATTCCAGTTTGACTAACAAAGTATATTTTTAATTTTTTACCACGATATGAAGGTGGTGAATGCATTAATACTGCATCAACTATAACATCATTTAATTGACTTGTTTTTATTTCTTTATAAGCATTTTCATACGCTTTTATTATTTCTGGCATTAAAGTATTAAGTCTTTTTTTAGTTTTAGCCGAAAGATAAACAATTTCTGCATATGGAATAAATTGAAAATTATCTCGTATTTTTTCTTCCCAAACTTTAATGTTTTTTTCTTCAACTAAATCCCACTTATTAACTGCAATTACTACTGATTTACCAGCTTCAATTGCAAGCCCTGCAATATGTTTATCATGTTCGATTATACCTTCATCAGCATTAATAACAATAACACAAACATCACTTCGATCAATAGCTTTCATACTTCTAATCAAACTATATCTTTCAACACTTTCAAATATTCTTCCTTTTTTTCTCATCCCTGCTGTATCAATTACTAAATATTCTTTTTTATCATATTTAAACTTAGTATCAATAGCATCTCTTGTAGTGCCTGGTTCAGAACTTACTATTACTCTTTCTTCTTTCAACAAGGCATTAATTAAACTACTTTTTCCTACGTTTGGTCTTCCTATTAAACAAAATTTTAATATTCCATCATCTTCTTCTTTTTCATTAATAGGAAACTTTTCCATAATAGCTTCTAACAATTCACCAAAACCACGATTGTGCTCTCCACTTATACCTAAAACATTTTCAAATCCTAATTCGTAATAATTATAAATGTTTTCATAGTTTTTAACATTATCTAATTTATTTACTAAAACAATCACATCTTTATTGCTTCTTTTCAATAAATCTCTTATTTCATAATCTTCACTTGTTAAATCATTTTTACCATCAACAACAAATAAAATCAAATCCGATTCTTCAATCCCTATTTCGGCTTGAATTTTAATTTGATTATTAATTTCATTTTGACTTATTTCAATACCACCAGTATCAATTAAATAAAATGAAAAATCACGATAATTTACCGTTCCATAAATTCGATCTCTTGTTACTCCTGGTGTATCTAATGTAATTGCTTTTTTTTCTCCTATTAAACGATTAAAAATAGTACTTTTTCCAACATTAGGTTTACCAATTATGCATACTGTTCTTTTCATTTAATCACCTATTTCTGATAATGACTATAATATGATCCTAGATATTTCTTTATTACTACATTTTTTTTATTCATTACTTGTTTATTTACTGGATTTAAAACATTACCGTCTTTATCAGCACTGTAAAATTTTTCATCAATTAATTTCTGAACTTTAATAACTGTTACCTTACAAGGTATATTTTCAAAAATACTACTTTCTGGATCTCCTTTTTGAACACTGCAGGTTTGATCAAACCAAGCAATACTTTCATCATTACTCATTGCCCAGTTAGAAGCAGCTAGTTCTATATCTTGAATCTTTGTCGCCAATACTTTCTCTTTTGATTTCTCCCCCGATGTTGAAAGTGATGGGGCAATTAAAAGAACTATTAAACCTAAAATAACAATAACAGCAATTATTTCTACTAAAGTAAAAGCTTTTCTATTCATTTTCTTCAACTCCTAAATGTTTTTTTATTAATTCATAAACCTCATCTCGACCTTTTTTATTAATTGAAGAGAAATAAATTAATTCATCACCCTCAACTATTTTTAGTGTATCTTTAATTAATTCATCTTGTTTTAAACGACCACTTTTTTTAACTTTATCATACTTAGTTGCAATAATAGTTACAGGTATATCATAATATTTTAGAAAATTATACATTAATTTATCATCTTCACTAGGTTTATGACGATAATCAATTAGAAAAAAAACTCTTTCTAAAAAATCTCTATTTCTTAAATATTCTTCAATCATTAAACCAAACTTTTTTTGTTGTTGTTTGTTAACTGCTGCATATCCATATCCAGGTGCATCTACTAAATAAAAATTTTCATTAACTAAATAAAAATTAAGAGTTTGTGTTTTACCTGGTTTAGAACTAGTATGAGCATAATTTTTACGATTAATAATCGTATTAATAAAACTGCTCTTACCAACATTACTTCTTCCGATAAGTAAAAACTCAGGCAAGTCATCATTTGGATATTGACTAACTCTAGTTGCTAAAACAGCTAACTCACTGGAATCTATATTCATTAACATTCACTTCCTAATGATATTATATTAAATTATCTATTAAATTACAAACAAAGAAAAAGACCTATTGGTCTTCATCTGGATATTTAACTAATACTTCTCTTGGTTTAGAACCTTCTTGAGGTCCTACAATACCTCTTTCTTCCATCATATCCATAATTCTAGCTGCCCTATTAAATCCTAATCTAAATTTTCTTTGTAATAAAGATGCACTTATTTTTCCAGCTTGAATTGCAAAGTCAACTGCTTCATCATATATATGATCTTCATCTGGATCACTTCCAGATTCAGCTGCAATTGAGTTTGTCATTTCTTTTAAATTCATTTTGTAATTTTTTTGAATAATATTATTTTTTTTAATTATTCCTTGTAAAGAT
>CAYFQA010000061.1:3472-5533 GCA_964345145.1 uncultured Muribaculaceae bacterium
CTTATTTTTTTATTTGCTATTGCAAAGTCAACTGCTTTTTGATAAATTTCATCTTCATCATCAGCACTTGATCTTGAAATATTTTTCGGATCAATATCACTTTGAATCTTTTCATCAAATACTGCTTTTCTATTTTTAGTAACAAAATCAATTAATCTTTTAATTTCATTATCTGATATATATGTTCCTTGAATTCTAATTGGTGAATTTTCACCCATTGGTAAATATAACATATCTCCTTTACCAAGTAACTTCTCTGCTCCTTGCATATCTAATATTGTTCTTGAATCAATACCACTGCTAACAGCAAAAGATATACGAGAAGGTATATTCGCTTTAACAATACCAGTTATAACATCTGTTGACGGTCTTTGAGTAGCTACTATTAAATGAATACCTGCAGCCCTTGCCATCTGAGTAATTCTCATAATCGAATCTTCTACTTCTTTAGCAGCTACTAACATTAAATCTGCTAGTTCATCGATTATAGCAACAATATAAGGCATCTTTTTTAATTCTTTTTCAGGATTCTTTCTTGCTTCTTTTTCTAGATATGCATTATAAGTTTGAATGTTTTTACATTCAGCTTGATTAAATACTTCATAACGGCGTTCCATCTCTTCAACTAATCTTTTTAAAACTATATTTGCTTGTTTAGGATCAGTTACAACTGGATACATTAAATGTGGTATCTTACCATAATTAGATAATTCTACTTTTTTGGGATCAACTAATACCAATTTTACTTCTTCATATGTATAACGCATTAAAATCGAAGCAATAAAACTATTAATACATACAGATTTACCACTTCCTGTTGAACCTGCTACTAATAAATGTGGCATTTTTGTTAAATCAGCTGTCATTACATTACCCATTAAATCTTTACCCAACACTACTAATATATTAGAACTTTCCATATGTCTAGGAATACTAGCTAATACTTCTTTTATTGGTACAGTACTAATAACACGATTAGGTATTTCAATTCCAACTGTACTTTTACCAGGAATAGGCGCCATTATCCTTACGTCTTTAGCAGCTAAAGCTAAAGCTAATTCTTTATTAATATTAGTAATTCTACTTAACTTAGTTCCAGATTTAACTTCAACCTCATATTGAGTAACTGCTGGTCCTTCATGAATATTTACAACACGACCATATAATTGAAAATCATTTAATACTTGTTCAATAATAACTTTATTACTTTTTAATTGCTCTGTTGTATTAGTTCTTTTAGTTGAAGGTGGTATATCAAATATATCTAAAGTTGGTAAAGTATACTCTTCAGAGCCTTCAACAATTACTTCTGTTAAGTCCACCGGTTTATCATCATCTTTAGCTCTTGGTTTTTCAATTTCTTGGCGATCATCATGTCGATAAATATTAACTTTATCTTCTTCAGCTTCAACTTCAGCTTCTCCTTTTTTCTTTTTAATTTTTTCCGGTCTATTTTCTTTCCATTCTTGTAATTTCTCAAATATATGTAGATCAAAAAATAAAATAAGTGAGAAAAATCCTAATACACTTAAAACTATTTTTGAACCTAATACATCAAATAACTTAATAAATGCATATGATGTGACAGCTCCAATCATTCCTCCACCTACACTTATAGCATTTTCACCATTACTAACTGCATCCTTAAAACTATTTAAAGTAATTGAAACAATTCCATCGATTTCAATATTATTGTGTTCAATAAAAACCAGATGAGTAAATGTTAAAATAACAATTAAGAATATATAAAAACCAACTAATTTCCCAGTAAAAAAATTAGGTAACTTTCTTTTAAAAATCATATATAAACCTAAATATAAAAGCATCACTAAAAAAACAATACTAAAATTACCCATTAAAAACATGGCAAATGCTTTAATATACTTACCAACTAATCCTAATGGAGGAATTCCAATAATGGCTATTAAGATCAAAATAATTCCATTTAATTCTGTACTATATTTAAATTCTTGTTTTTCAACTTTTTTTGGACGTCCTCTTCTTTTTTTAGCCATATTATCACCATATTCATTATAATATAAAAGAAAAGTATTTACAAAT
>CAYFQA010000062.1:0-5393 GCA_964345145.1 uncultured Muribaculaceae bacterium
CCTGGTGTTCTGTCTTCCAGTCTTGTAAACCATTGTCATTATTCAGTCTCCGTGTCATTGTCATTTTACTTTTTTCTGTCTGTGTTGGCTTGTGCCTTTGCGTTTTTTATTTTTTAGTGTCGGCAAATTTTTTAAAACAATTTCTTTCGGTGCGTTGGCTTTGCAAGCTCTTTGACAGAGCTTTGGTTGCAGCGTTGGCTCGTGGGGCTTTGGCAATGTGCTTGCAAATAGGCAGCATTACAAGCATTCAATATTCTCAATAACACCATATTTTTCAGCTTTTTCAAGTTTGTCAAATTTTGCTTTTAGTTTTGAAAGTTCCGAATTTGAATCTGCTATTTGGTCTCTCGAAACAGTATAATGCTTTAAAACCTCATAAATACTATTTTGTGATTTGTATTCTTCAATGACTTTAAAATCATTGTGTTCAATAATTTTTTTAGCTTTATTAAGTTCATAAGAGGTTAAATTTTTAAAAGCATTCCACCAATCTTCTGTTATTCCTTCTTTTTCAAAAAAGAATCTAAAAAGCAAGTATGTTTCAGGCATATAAAGTAACTTATTGTATTCCTCTTCATCTGAACCAAAAGCTTTATAAAAGAAACTTTTACCTTTTCCGATTTTCCCTTTAGTTGCATTTAATATAACCTGAACAGCTCTAATGAATTTTCTGTTCCAATGAGTTCCAACAAAATCTCTATTCAAATGATAGTCTCCGAAAATCGGGTGAAATTTCATTGGGAAAGAATAAATATCAATTTTATACTTATCGCATAATTCAACATTTATTTTCAGTCTTTGATATAACTCAACTGGTTTATCTTCAAAGTTATAAAGCAAGTAATTTGAAAAATGCTTAATTCCATGTTTCTTTGCTCTTAGAATTGCATTTAAATAGTATTCTTCGTAATCCATACTATCAAAAGCAATACGTAATGGCCTAATTGGTATCTTGCTTAAAAGTTTTGCTTTCTCATCAGTCAATAAACGAGCATCCACGCCTTGATTGAAATCAACATATCTTTGTTTTGGAACTTTATTTCGATATTTCTCAAATACTGGAAGTAAATCAGGAACAATTTTCAATATTGTACTTTTGGTTGCAGTTTCTGTCTTATTTAAGTTATTATCCAAAATTAAATTATAAATCTCTTGTTTTTGAGTGCCCTTTAACTTGTCTATCAATTCATTAAGTAATACAACTGTTTTTCTGATATAACCATTATCATTGATTCCGGCTTTTAAATTATTTAGCGAAATTTCAAGTTGATTAGGTTCAATAAACTTGGTTTTATTGTCAAAGCCATTTGCTTGGATTTCACTAATTATTTCAGAAAAACTTGGGGAAGCAAGTACATTATTGTCTAATAGTAATAGATTCCGTTTTTCTCCATAAATTTTATTTACACCATCTATCTTTGATGACAATTCGACTTTTTTAATAAACTTTGGTTCAATTATAGGAACAGCACAAAACTCACATTTCCTTACACATCCTCTTGTTGTATAGCCATAGTAAGCATTGTTTTCAGGATACTTATACTCAATTTCTTCTAAAATTGAATAATCTAAAGGCAATTCGTCAATAATAATATCATTATTGTCTAAAACACCCTTTTTGTTGAGTAACCCAGTGTGAACATTTTTAATTCCAGTAATCTTTTTAATTTCATCAGGTATTACGGAAGCCATTACACCACCAACCCATATTTCATTTTCATTTTTAACAAGATCTTTAGAAAATTGAATTGTCTTAATTGTAATATCCCAATAAAAAGTAAATAAAGATGTTATACAAATTCTATCCCAGTGCTTTTCATTCAAATATTCTTTTTTCCAGTAAAAATCTTTGTAATAGTTTAGTGCATTAAGTAGTAATAATTCATACTTTGATTCTGAGATTTTTAAATCTTCAATTAGTGATTTATTACGTTTTCTAATATATTCCTGTATTAGTAAAAAATCAGATTTCCAATTAATAGACTTGTCAATTTTTTCAAGTTTTGCAACGCATTTATTTGTTATATGGTTAATTAAAAAATCTTTAAGTTCCCCCTTATAAAATACAACATTATCCCCCAATATTTTGTGATATGTTGCGAGTTTCATTAATCCAATTGGCGGATATTTGTTTTTGTAATTTGGTTCTATTAATAAAACATTTCTCATTTTAACTCGTCTTCAATCTTGTTAATTACATTTTCTGCCACATTAGGGTCTAAAGCATCTCTAATTATCGAAAAGATTTTTCCCACTAATTTTCTTTGTTCTTTATTTAAACAACTCAGTCTATCAGTTCTAAATTTTGGTTTACAATCTTCTTCATTCTCAATAGAAATTTCATCTATCCCATTTTTACTTTCGGGTTGTACAACTCTATCAAGTATTTTCTTTACTGGAGAAGTTTCATGGTTATTAAAATCTTGTTCAATTTTTTCAATTTTCTTTTGAGCTTTTATTGCTTCTTCTTTTTTTCGTTCAAATCTTTCTTTAAACTCTTGATGTTCTTTTTTGTCAGTAAAACCGTTTGATTGCTTTTGTTTATACTCTTCCTCAAATGCTTTTAGATCTTCGATTTTCTTAATTGAACTATTAATTTCGGAAGCGGTGTAACACAATTTATAGATATTAGAATGAAAGAAATTCTTTAACTTTTGCTCAAACTCAAAATAAATTGTGTTTTCTGTAAAATAGTCACGCCTTGAATTTGGAATTAAATCAGGATGCGAAGCGTGTATCTCTCCAAAAAAGTAAAAATGAAATCTTCTATCTCGTTGAAGCTTTAATAAGGTATATTCATCTCCAATTTGAATGTTTGATTTTCTCAAACGAAATCCTCTTGTATAATTTATTTGGTTTAAAGATTGATTCTTTTCAGATACACTATGCCAACCCCAATACAATAAGTTACCGTCAGAAGCATATTCTTTAAAAAAAACTACATCTATTATTTCATCTTCTTTCTTTTTGTCATTCTCATCCCCTTTGTAAATATAAGTTGAGTATCCTTTGAATAATTGTTCTGAATTAAGATAAATCTTGTATTCGTCTACAGTTATGCTATCTTTTTTAAACTCATCGAATATTTTGGATTTATAAATAAATCTTGTTGGGAATGGTAAAGGTGCAACCATTGAAAGATACTTTTCAATTTCTCGTTTATCTAGCAAATCATCATTTGTTACGTTTTCTAGTATAACTTTAAAATAATGTGATTCAGGATTTTCTTTTTGAGTTGAAAAGTCTGTAACTTGCTTAATTACTGAGATTGCATCTTCTTTGTCTTTCCTATTATTTATAATATCTTTTAATTTGGCAGCATCCCATTTAAAAATTGATTTTTTGGCTTCATTAAAAAATGATGTTTCAAAAATTAAATTCTCACAATATGCTAAACCGCCAAGTCTCCCAATACCACGAAAACCTTTATCTACTCCTCTTTGCTTTGTAGATTGTGCAATATTCTGTAAAATTGGTTGTACTTGTTCAAAAGCAATACCTGTAGCATTATCTTCAATAATAATTTTTCTTCTTTCTGCATCAATTGTGATATGAATTTCACCTTGATTATTTTCTAATAAACCTTCTCTTACAGCTTTGTCAATTTGATCTGCTGAATTCTGAATGTATTCTCTAAAAATAAATCGGGAATCCTCATACATTCCAATTGTAAGAGATTCAATAACATCTTTTCCAATAACTGGTGTAAACTTATTATCCATTCTTAAACTGTTTATAAATTGGTCTTGGGAATTTAATATTTAATAATGAGCGGAACACGGGATTTTGAACAACATATTCGCCCTGTTTCAATCTTGTAAGCATAGACTTGTAAACTGGTGGCACATATTGATAATCTGGTTTTGAGATTTCAATTGCATTTGTTCTGCCGTATGCGTGTGTTGCACAATTTCCTTTTACTCTGTCATGAATATCACTTTTGAATTGTTCTGCTGAAAATAATATTATACCCAACGAACGACCTCTTTCTGTTATATCTAATAATTGTCTTAAAATTGGAGAACTCTTCGGCACTTCTTTGGAAGCATATTTATTTAATTCATCAATAAATATCACAATCTTTGATGGAATATCTGCTTCGTTCCTATCATACGCTTGACCAAGTTTTAACTCATAGATAGAACGCATAACATCCCCAAAAACAAATCCTTGTGTTTCTTCATCTAGTTTGGCAACATCAATTACAAAAACATCATTTTTCTTAATGTTTAAGATTGCCTCCTTTAGTCTTGTTTCATTGTCTTTGGGCTTGCTACTTATCGAATTTGAAAATATTGTAGTTTTTTCAATAGTTTTTCTGAATAGTCGATAAAATTTACGCCAACTTAAAACTGTAATTTCTTTGTCTTTACCTGAGGCCCCTGCTTTTGTATGCTCATAAACCTCGTTAAGTAATTCATTCCAATTTGTGATGCCGTTAAAACCACCTTGTCTAGTTGCTATGTAATTAACAATGGATTCCATCGTTTGGTTTGGGTCATCTACATTTGAGAAAAGCAAATCAATACTCTCTTTATCATCTTCAAAAATGTATTTGTATAAAAATGCTTTATTTAGTTCCATTTGACTTTTAACATCCCTACCATATGTTGATGAAACAATATCCTTTGAATATGGATAAAAGTATTTTACATTCTGAAATGGAACCGTACTCAAATCAAGCATTTTATAGATACTCTTGTCATCAGAAGTTAATTCGTCATTTATTTCATCAATAGCAAGCAAATCTCTACCTTTTACATTTAGCAGTACAAAAGCAACTGATTCTCCTTTTGATTTTTCTATGTATTGGTCTTGTATTGCTTTTAGTAGAAACATTGCGTATGAAGTTTTAGATGCTAAGCCTGAAATACCAGAAATATTTAAGTGAGCTCCTTCAGGTCCAATTAAAAAGTGGGAGTTAAAATGAACCGGTATTGTAACGCTATCAGGTTGTTCATACATTTCAATATATCCGCAAGGTAAAGGATTTTTTATGTCTTTTAATCCTAACGCCTCTCTTATGTCATCTTCACTTGCAAGACTAACAAAAGAACCGTCTAATACAGGCGTATAAATTCCTTGTGAGTTGCCAACAACTTTTGCTCTAACGTAATTCATCCCGATACGCTGAGTGTATTGCTGATAATTAACATCACCAAAATCGCTTGAAATATAGCCTGCAAGAAAACTTGAATTATCCGTTAAATGAGATATTTCTTCAACAACGCCAAAAGTAATTGAACTTTTAATATGGTTAACCTTTACAACATCAAAAGGCTTTATTATTAATTCTTTGTCTGTCCAAAAAAAGAATTCATCAACCGTAGTTGGAACTTTTTCTGTTGCAATAATTTTTCCGATTTGCTTCATGTTAAAATAAATTTAGAAAG
>CAYFQA010000063.1:0-781 GCA_964345145.1 uncultured Muribaculaceae bacterium
GGAATGTATTAACGTGGTTCCTCAAATTTTTTATGGCAAATGCAGTTAATAATCAAGGTGCTGATGAAAAAGATTTATTTATAACTGAATGTTATATAAATCCAGGGCCTGTATATAAAAGAACAAGATTTGCCTCAAGAGCAAATATCGATCGACATGATCATAGAACAAGTCACATTACAATTAAAGTAAGTGATAAAAAGGAGGTCTAATATGGGACAAAAAGCACATCCAGTTGGACTAAGAGTTGGAATCAATAAAGGATGGGAAAGTAATTGGTATGCATCGAAGAAAGATTTTGCTAAATATTTAAATCGTGATCTTAAGATTCGTGAATATTTAGAAAATAAATTAAAAGATGCAGCAGTTTCTTCAATCATTATTGAGAGAAATAAAAAAAGAACTGATATTAAAATCAATACTGCAAAACCAGGTGTTGTAATAGGCCGTGGTGGTGAAGATATTGAAAAATTAAGAAAAGCTTTAAGTAAGCTTGTTGATGAAGATATTTATATTTCTATAATCGAAGTTAAAAAACCAGATTTAGATGCGGCTTTAGTAGCTGAAAATATTGCTCGTCAAATAGAAAATCGTGCTAATTACCGTAATGCTCAAAAAAGAGCAATTAAAAGTGTTTTAAAAGCAGGTGCTAAAGGTGTTAAAACTCAAGTATCTGGTCGTTTAAATGGAGTAGAAATGGCTCGTACTGAAGGTTATTCTGAAGGTACAGTACCACTTCATACATTACGTGCTAATATCGACTATGCTCATAAAAAAGCAG
>CAYFQA010000063.1:791-5319 GCA_964345145.1 uncultured Muribaculaceae bacterium
CTGTAGAAGAAGAACCAGAAAGAAAACCTAGAGAAAGAAGAGGTGTTAAACATGCTGATGCCAAAGAGGACTAAGTATCGTAAAACACATCGAATTAGTTATGAAGGAAAAGCCAAAGGTCATTTAAAGTTACATTTAGGTGAATATGGATTAATGGCTACAGAAGGTGGCTGGGTAAATGCAAGACAAATCGAGGCTGCTCGTGTTGCGATGACAAGATATATGAAACGTGGTGGCCGAGTATACATAAATATTTTCCCACAAATGCCAAGAACGAAAAAACCTTTAGAAACCAGAATGGGTAAAGGTAAAGGTGGAGTTGAAGAATGGGTTGCAGTAGTTAAAAAAGGTAAAATCATGTTTGAAGTTGGCGGTGTAACAGAAGATATCGCTAGAGAAGCCTTAAGATTAGCTGCGCATAAATTAAGCATTACTTCAAAATTTGTTAAAAAAGAAGAAAGTGGGGTTCAAAATGGAAATGAATGATATTAGAAAACTAACCACTGAAGAAATCACTAAAAAAATTAGTGATAATAAAAAAGAATTATTTGATTTAAGACTAAAACAAGCAACTGGTAATTTAGATAAACCACATCAAATTAAAAAATTAAGAAAAGAAATTGCAAGATTGAAAACGGTTTTAAATGAAAAGAAAAAAGAAGGAGGCAATAAATAATGGCTAAAAAAGCAGAAAAATTAGTTATTGGTAAACAAGAATTAGTTGGTAAAGTAGTCAGCGATGTTAACGATAAAACAATTATTGTTATGGTTTCAACACATCGTAAGCATCCTCTTTATGGTAAAAGAGTAAAATACTCAAAAAAATATACTGCTCATGATGAAAAAAATGTAGCAAAAATGGGAGATACAGTTTTAATTAAAGAAACTCGTCCATTATCTAAAACAAAAAGATATGAACTTGTTAAAGTAATTGAAGAATCTGTAATCTTATAAGGAGGGTCTATATGGTAGCACAAGAATCAAGATTAAAAGTTGCTGACAATTCAGGCGCTCGTGAATTATTAGTAATCCGTGTTTTAGGAGGCCATCATCGTCGTTCAGGTAACATTGGTGATGTAGTAGTTGGAACAGTTAAAAAAGCTATTCCTAATAGCAATTTACCAAAAGGTAAAGTTGTTAAAGCGGTAATTGTTAGAAGTAAACAAGGTGTTAGAAGAGAAGATGGTAGTTTGATTAAATTCGATGATAATGCATGTGTAATTATTAAAGAAGATAAATCACCTGTTGGTACTCGTGTTCTAGGACCTGTTGCTAGAGAAATTCGTGATAAAGGTTATACACGAATCGTATCTTTAGCTAGTGAAGTATTATAGGAGGGCAATATGAAAGTAAAAGTTGGAGATAAAGTAAGAGTTATTGCTGGATCTGATAAAGGAAAAGAAGGCAATGTCCAAAAAGTACTTAGAAAAAGTAATCGTGTAATTGTTACCGGTGTAAATATTGTCAAAAAGCATATGAAGCCAAGTCGTACTAATGAAACTGGTGGAATATTAGAAGTAGAAGGATCAATTCATGCTTCAAATGTTAAAATTTTAGAAAGTAGTAATCGTCAAAGAACTAAAACAGAAAAAATTGTTAAAAAAGCAGAAGCAGAAAAAGAAAAAGAAACAAAAAAAGCAGCTCGTCAAGAAATGATTGCAACAGTAAAAAAACAAGCAGAAAACAAAGTTGCTAAAAAAGAAGTTGCTAAAAAAGCAGTATCAAAAGCAGCGCCAAAGAAAACGGTTACTAGAAAAGTAGGTGAAAGATAATGAGTAGTTTAAAAGAATTATATCAAAAAGAAATTGTTCCAGAACTAGTCAAAGAATTTAATTATAAATCAGTAATGCAAGCACCTAAAATTGACAAAATTGTAATTAATATGGGTGTAGGTGAAGGTTCACATGATGCAAAGTTCATTACTGCAGCTTTAAATGATTTAGAATTAATAACTGGTCAAAAAGCAGTACCTACAAAAGCAAGAAAATCAATTGCTGGCTTCAAATTAAGAGAAGGCCAAACAATTGGAGCAAAAGTTACATTACGCGGAGAAAAAATGTATACATTCTTAGAAAAATTAATTAAAATTGCTTTACCTCGTGTTCGTGATTTTAGAGGAATTAACCCAAAAGCATTCGATGGTAAAGGAAATTACACATTAGGAATTAAAGAACAATTAATTTTTCCAGAAATTGAATATGATAATGTTTTAAAAATCAGAGGTATGGATGTTGTTATTGTAACAACAGCTAAAACAGATGAAGAAGCATTCAAATTATTAAGTGCATTTGGAATGCCTTTTAGAAAGTAGGAGATAAGTATGGCAAAGAAAAGTTTAATAGTTAAAAACAAACGTAAACAAAAATTTAAAGTACGTGAATATACTAGATGTCAAAGATGTGGAAGATCTCGTGGTGTAATGCGTAAATTTGGAATCTGTCGTATTTGTTTCCGTGAATTAGCCAATAAAGGACAAATATCTGGCGTTAAGAAATCAAGTTGGTAGGAAGGTGGTATAGATGGTAAATGATAGAATTGCAGATATGTTAACTCGTATCAGAAATGCAAATCAAATGAAATATGATGAAGTTGAAGTATTAGGTTCAAAACTAATTACAGAAATTGCCAAAATACTAAAAGATGAAGGTTTTATTGAATATTATAAAGAAAATCCTAGTCCAAAAGGAAATACTCTAACATTAGGATTAAAATATGCTAATAATAAAAAAGAAAGAGTAATAACTGGTTTAAAAAGAATTAGTAAACCAGGTTTAAGAGTTTATGCCAAAAGTAATGAAGTACCAACAGTTTTAAATGGAATGGGTATTGCAATAATTTCTACCTCTTCAGGAATAATGACTGACAAAGAAGCAAGAAGTAAAGGTCTAGGAGGAGAAGTACTTGCCTATATTTGGTAAGGAAAAAAGTTTATGAGTAGAATTGGAAATCGTAAATTAGTAATTCCTACTGGTGTTGAAGTTACTATCGATAATAATCATGTAACTGTAAAAGGTCCTAAAGGAGAATTAAATAACAGTTTTGATCATCGTTTAAAAATAGAAGTAGAAGATGGCAAAGTAGTAGTTAAAAGAAAAAACGATACTCAAGAAGTGGTTAGTCTTCATGGAACTACAAATGCTTTAATTAAAAATATGTTAGTAGGAGTTCACGAAGGATATAAAGTAGAACTTGAAACAGTAGGTGTTGGATATAGATTTAGTGTATCTGGTGATAGGTTAAATATTAATGCTGGATATTCACATCCAGTAGAAATGTTATTACCAAAAGGTATAACTGCTGAATGTCCAAGTAATACTGAATTAGTTCTAAGTGGAATTAATAAACAAGAATTAAATGAATTTGCAGCAAATGTTCGTAAAGTAAGAGAACCAGAACCATATAAAGGTAAAGGTATTCGTTATAAAGGCGAATATGTAAGACGTAAAGTCGGTAAGAAAGCTGCGTAGGAGGGAAAATATGATAAAGAAAGAATCAAAAAACGTAAGTCGTCAAAAAAGACATAATAAAATACGTAATAAAATAATTGGTACAAAAGAAACACCAAGATTGAATGTATTTAGATCTAATGCTCATATTTTTGCTCAAATAATCGATGATGAAAAAGGTGTAACATTAGCTAGTTCATCATCAGTTGAATTAAAAATAAAAAATGGTAATAATTCTGAAGGGGCAGCTTTAGTTGGAAAAGATATAGCTGAAAAAGCGAAAAAAGCTAAAATAACAAAAGTTGTATTCGACAGAGGTGGTTACTTATATCATGGTCGTGTTGCAGCTTTAGCTGAAGCAGCTCGTGCTAATGGATTGGAATTTTAAGGAGGTTTATGATGGCAAGAGAAGAAAAAGATACAAAAAAGAAGTTATTAGAAGAAAAAGTAATTTCTATATCTCGTGTTACTAAGGTAACAAAAGGTGGTAGAGACTTTCGTTTCTCAGCAACAATGGCAGTTGGAGATGGAAAAGGTCTAGTTGGCATCGGAACCGGAAAAGCAAAAGAAGTTCCAGAAGCAATCAATAAAGGAATTCAAGCAGCTAATAGAAATATAGTAAGAGTTTCTTTAATTGATAATCGTACTATTCCTCATGAATCAATTGGAACATGCGGAAGAGCAAAAGTATTAATTAAACCAGCTGTTGAAGGTAATGGAATTATCGCTGGTGGAGCAGCAAGAGTTGTTTTAGAACTAGCAGGTGTTAAAGATATAGTTTCTAAATCGCTTGGTTCTAATACAAAAATCAATGTTGCTAAGGCAACACTAAATGCATTATTAATGCAAAGAACTCCAGAAAAAGTTGCTGAGTTAAGAGGCAAATCAAAGGAGGACTTATAAGCTGAAATTAAATAATTTAAACACATCTAAAGGTAAGACTATTAAAAGAGTTGGTCGTGGTCCTGGTTCAGGAATGGGTAAAACATCTGGTCGTGGACATAAAGGACAAAAAGCAAGATCAGGATCTTCAATTAAACCTTGGTTTCAAGGTGGACAATCTACATTATTTGAAAGAATTC
>CAYFQA010000064.1:0-2595 GCA_964345145.1 uncultured Muribaculaceae bacterium
CAACAGTTATTTGTCCATCAGTATATGTAGCATTAATTCCATCAATAGTTTTTATTTCTTTATAAGTTAGTATTTCTGATGGTGTATATGCTGCAGTATACTTATTCATTGTTCCTGATTTTACTCTAGCAATAAGTGTAACATGGACATCCATTCCTACATACTTAAACTTCATACCAATATTACCACTTGCTGCATATGTATCTATTGGCAATAACATTAACATAAATAATCCGATTAATAATAATTTAAATTTTCCTTTCATCTATAAAAACTCCTTTACTATCTAAAATATATCACAAATTAAATATTGTTAATTTAATATTAATTAATTTTACATTGAAGCTTGACAAAAAAACTATTGATTAAATCAATAGTTTTTAAACACGCATTTGATGAGTCTCTTCTTGAGCTAATGCTTCTTTAACTGGTACACCAGCCATAATTTCTCTAAGTTCTTCTTCAGTTAATTGACCATTATTTTTATCTAATGCTGCTTGTAATTTAGCTTTAGTATCTTCTAGAACTTCTTTCGGTACTCCCCCTACTACTAATTCTAATACGTCTTCTGGCAATTTTTCTTGTTCCATCTATATCATACCTCTCTTTATTTTTATTTTATAATATTAATTATAAAATGTAAAATTATTTGTAAAATTATTTGTAAAGTATTGTTTCTTTTAATTACAAATAAAAACACTAGTTTTCAAGTAAATATTATAGAAATTTATTTTTTAAAGCAATTATACGTTTCTAAAGAATCATTATAAATTGCATATATTATTGTATCTAACTGTGCATCTGATAATTTTTCTAAATATCCTGGTTCTAATATTGTTCTTTTAGTTATCTCAGATTCCATTAATCTTTTTCTTTCTCTTTCTCGTACTTCTAAATTTTCAATTTTAGACAACATACTCTCATCCATATTAATTGTCAATATAAAAGGAATCTTTAAAATAAAGACTCCTAATTATTATTTCTTTTCTAATCTAACTATTAAAGTAAAATCATCTTCTTCAATAACTTTTTCTTCTCCATTATTATCTTCAATAGTAGCAAGCAGTTCACTTTCAATTGTACCTTTAAACTCTAATATTAAATCATTTATATATTTATCATCTGTTGTAAAATATATACTGATTCGATCTTCAACATTAAAGCCAACATCTTTTCTAAATACTTGACAATTACGAATTATTTCTCTTAATACGCCTTCTTTTTTTAATTGTTCTGTTATTGTCATATCCAATCCTAATTTCAGATTTTCTTCTTCAAATAAAGCTACTGTATCTAATTCTTTATATTCTAAATTAAATATTTTAAAACTCAATTCTTCTTCATAACCTGGAATAATAATATCTTTTTCATTTTTATATTTAGAAACTAAATTACTCATATCTTCAACATTTATTAATAATTCTTTTACTTTATTAACATTAGATTTTAATACTTGACCTGCTTCTTTAAAATTTAAAGTTAAATACTCTTCTTTTAATTTAGTTATATCTGTTAAATATTCAATGTTTTTAATATTTAATTCACTTTTTATAATATCTTCATAAGCTGATAAATCAACTTTATCTAATAAATATAATGTACTTAATGGTTGTCTTACTTTAATATTATTTTCATTACGTAATTTTAAAGCTGCTGTTATAATATCTCTTACATATTCAGTTGTTTTTAAAATACTTAAATCTATTTCATAATCACTTGGTGTTGGATAATCACTTAAGAATAACGATTCTGGTAGTGATTTATCATATTCTTTTATAACTGTTTGATATAAATATTCTGTTAAAAATGGAATCATTGGCCCCATAATTTGAACAACTGATTTTAAAGCATAGAAAAGTGAATAATAAGCCACTTTTTTATCAACTGTATTTTCTGATTTCCAAAAACGACGACGATTTATTCTAATATAAAAGTTTGATACATCATCAACAAATTTTTCAAAATCTTGAGTAACAGACGCTGGATCAAAATCATCCATATAAGCAATTGATCTTTTAATAAATTCATCTGTTGTTTTAATTAACCATTTATCAGAAACTGTTAATTCATTTAATTTTGGCTTATAATCTTTTAAATCTAACTTATCAATCGCAGCATAAGTATTGAAAAATACTGCCATGTTATAAAATGATAATAATTTTCTTTTAGCTTCTTCACCTAGACTAAATCCAAAATAAACATTATTAACTGGATTTGCTGATGCATATAAATATCGTGAAGCATCAACACCTATTTTTTCAACAACATCTTCAAAACTAATATTAAATCCTGTTTTAGAAAACTTCGAACCATCTTCAGCTAAAACCATACCATGAGTACCAACACTTTCATAAGGCGCGACTCCTTTAATTACAGTACTCATAAATAACATTGAATAAAACCATAGCCTAACTTGCTCATGAGCTTCAACTACATATTCTGCAGGAAAATAAGAATTAAAATATTCTTTATCTTCAAAATATTTTAAAGTTGAAAAAGGAACAATTCCTGCATCTAACCAAACATCTCCTACTTGTTCAATTCTTTTAACAGGTTCACCACAATTAGGACATTTGATTAATACTTCATCTATCC
>CAYFQA010000064.1:2605-5235 GCA_964345145.1 uncultured Muribaculaceae bacterium
CGATGTAATTCTTTCAAATTATCGACTATTTTTGGATCAACACTTAATTCTCTTAATTCTTCTTTTGAACCAACAACAGTTAAATGTCCACATGAACAATTATAAAATGGTAATGGTAACCCATAATATCTTTTTCGGGAAATATTCCAATCAGACATATTATTCAACCAGTCTTCCATTCTTTTTCCTTGATATTCTGGATACCATTTAACTGTTTTAGCATTTGCAATTAACTTTGGTCTTAATTCATCAACTGCAATTGCATACTCTTCTCCAAGTCTAAATAATATATCTTCTTTACAACGCCAACAATATGGATAACTATGTTCTAATTTATGAACAAAAAATAGTTTGTTTTGATTTTTTAATGCATCAAATACTAAATCATTTACTTCTTTAGCATTTAAATTACTTAAGAAACCAAAATTATCATAAAATATACCTGATTCATCAATTGGAGTAATTTTTTCTAAACCTAATTGTTCTCCTAAATCAAAGTCTTCAACTCCACATCCAGGGGCAATATGGACTATACCAGAACCTTCTTCAGCATCAACCATATCCCATAAAACAATTTTATGTTCAACATTTTTTTGTGGTTCTAAATATGGAAACATTGTTTCATATTTTAAACCTTCTAATTTATCACCTTTAAATTTTTCTAGTATTTCCCCTTTTTCTTCTTTAAACCTTTTATAATAAACATCTAAACACATTATTAAAGGTTTATCTTCATTAGGAAATTTAATCTTAGCATATTCTAAATCCGGATGAACTGCTAAGGCAACGTTAGAAGATAAAGTCCATGGTGTTGTTGTCCAAACCAAAATATTAACATCCTCATCTAATAAAGGTAATTTAACAAAAACTGCATCATGTTCTACATCATGATAAGAACCACTCATCTCATGCTCAGATAGTGATGTACCACATCTTGGGCACCAAGGCATCGGTCTTTTTACTTGTTTAATCCAACCATGTTCATCACACTTTTTTAAAAAATGCCAAATACTAGTTATGTTTTCATCAGTATAAGTATAATAAGAATTATCCCAATCCATCCATTGACCTAATAATTTTGATTGTTCAGTAATAATATCTGAATATTTTTTAACTCTGGCCACACAAGTATCAGTAAATTTATCTAAACCATAATCTTCTATATCCTTCTTAGTCTTAAAACCTAAATCTCTTTCTACTTCTACTTCAACCCAAAGTCCTTGTGAATCAAAGCCATTACGAAAATGTGATATATAACCTTGCATTAACTTATATCTAATAAAAGTATCTTTTAATGTTCTACCCCATATATGATGAGCTTTCATTGAGTTATTAGCAGTTATTGGTCCATCAATAAAACGATATTTTTTTCCGTTTTTATTTTTTTCTTTAACTTTATTAAAAATATCTTTTTCTTCCCAAAACTTTAAAATATCTTTTTCTGATTTAATAAAATCATAGTTATTTGTAAATTTCATTTTATCCCTCCAATAAAAAAGTCCTTAATAAATTAAGAACGAAAAATTTCCGCGGTACCACCTTAGTTCACTTCTGTGCACTTATACTTTATATCGGAAGTTACCCGTTTTTGCATCCAAAGTGATCTAAAATAAGTTTGTTTACTCGTTTCCACCAACCACAAGCTCTCTATAAAACGATATCTTATTTCCGTCTTTTTCATTTGCATATAAATAAGATTATATTAATAATAACCTTATTTGTCAAACAATTATTACCAACTATTTCTTAGTTGTTTTCTTTTTAGTTGCTGGTTTTTTCGCTGCTACTTTTTTAGTAGTAGTTTTTTTTGCTGCTGCTTTCTTTTTAGCTTCTTCTTTCTTTTTTTCTGCATCAATCATTTTTTTATGTTCTAACATTTTATATATAATGTAGCCTGAAAAAAGTACAATTGCTGCAAAACCTAGTATTGCTTGTAAAAAAACATTATCCAAACCCTTCATTTACTCTCACTCCTACTCTAATAATATCTTATCATATTTTTGTTATATGTAAAGTTGTTATTTACTTTCTAAGTATTGATTTACTAATTCACTATCATAACCAAGACTATACATCTTACCTCTAAAATTATAACTTAGTTTTGGTTCTTTATATTTTTTCTTTAATTTTTCGTAATACTTATCGGCAGCTTTAGTAAAACTTTCACTATCTTCCTCTTTAATATTATTTATTAATTCTTGATAAGTTTCTATTTTATAACCAAGATTATATAGATCATTACTTATTTTTCTTTTTAGTTCATTACTACTAAGTTTTTTATTAGAAACAATTTTTTTATTAATTATTTTTTTTATTTTTTCTATCCAAATTGATTCTTCATAGTCTAAATATAATAATATTTCCTCTTCTTTAAAACCAAGATTTAATAAATTATTTTATATTTTATCCGGTCCATTTTGAGATAAATATTTTTGATCATGAATATAACTAGTTATATATAATTTATTATTTATAATATTATTATTTTCTAATTTTAAAATAACTTTATCAATTAAATTTTCTTTATATTCTTTTTTTAATAAATAATTTTTTATTTCTTTTTTAGTTCTTAGTTTTGTATTTAAATATTTTAATAAAGTATAATAACAACTATAATTTGTATTTTCATC
>CAYFQA010000065.1:0-2605 GCA_964345145.1 uncultured Muribaculaceae bacterium
GTTCTTGTAATAATATATTTAAATTATCAATTCCATTCTCTCCTTTATACATAGGCGCAAGTACTTGAATATCATCTTCTGTTAAAGATTTATTATTAGATATATTACATATTTGTTTAATAACATCTTTTATTTGTCCATTAGAAGTTTCAATAAACTTAAAATCATCTTTTTTTTCAAAAAAAGTCTTCCCTATTGTTCCGTCTTTTACCTCTTGAGCTAAATAAGGTATATAAGAATTATTACTTTGACGATATATTTCTTTTAAAAATACAGTAGTAAAATTATTGGAATTAATTAAGTCAGTTAACACATTTCCTGGTCCAACACTTGGTAATTGATTTTCATCACCTACAAATATTATTTGAGTATTATGAGTAACTCCCTTTAATAAATGATTAAGTAAATATGTATCTACCATACTTGTTTCATCAATAATTATAACTTTAGGATTTCTTTTATTATATTCATTAAAAGCAAATGTATCATCTTCTTTATTCCATTTTAAATAACGATGAATTGTTGATGATTCACTTTTAGTAGCTTCTGCCATTTTTTTACTAGCTCGTCCTGTTGGAGCAACTAAAACTATTTTTTCAAAATCTTCTTCATTATACCAATCATATATAGTTCTAAACATTTTAACTAAACCATTTATAATTGTTGTTTTTCCCGTACCTGGTCCTCCAGTTATAATACTAACATTATTTTCAATTGCTTCTTTAATTGCTAATCTTTGTTCATTGTTATATTTTACTTTAACTTCTTTTTCAACATTGTTTAATAATTTATCAAAATTAACTATTTTACTTTTAGTTTGATTCTTAATATCAGTTAAAGTTTCAGCTATATAAATTTCCATTTCATAATAATCAGTTAAATAATATTTATCTTTTTCAATAATCATTTTATCTTGATCAATTGATTTTAATATACTTAAAAATTCCTTTTCTTCTAAATAAATATTAAATTCTTTTTTTAAAATTAAATATATTTCTTCTTGATAACTAAATGTATCCCCATAAGTAAAAGATAATCTTTTTAATGATTCAATTATACAAGCTTTCACTCTCAAAACATCATTAAATTCATGGTTATGTAAATATATTTTATCTAATTTATTAAACTCAATATCATCAATTAATGAATATATATCTTCTTCAATTATTTTATAAATTAAAGAACCATAATTTTTAATTAATTTTAATGATTCTTTAATTGAAAAACCTTCTTTTTTTAAATCTATTAATAATTTATCTGTTTCACTATATTTAATAACCGAATCATATATTTTTTTAGCAGAGCTTTCTTTTATACCAGGAACAAGTAACAAATTATTCATTGATTCTTTAATTTTATTAATAGAATCTTTTCCATATAAAGAAACTATTTTTTTAGCAGTCTTTAAACCACAACCTTTAATTAAAGAAGAGGTTAAAAATTCTATAATTGCATCTTCTTCTTCAGGTTCAATTCTTTCATAAGATGATACTTGAAATTGATAACCATATTTAGGATGGTTAATATATTCACCTATTAACATATAATCTTCTTCGGTATTAATGCTTGCAAAATAACCAGAAAAAGTAATGGTCTTATTAATTAAGTCTTCAAGTTCAGAATCTGCTTCTTTCACTTTAAATAAACCAACTATATAACCATTATTACCTTCAAATATATTAGTTCTAAATCTTCCTTTAATATTATTCATATGACCTCTAATTCAAGATATCATATATTTTTTATTAAAGCAAACAAATATTTGTTATTTTAATTCACCTATTATTTCTTTTTCATTAACATCTATTATTCTTATTTTATATATTTTATTAACATCTAATCTTTTATTAATAGTTATTTCTAAATAATTATCAGTATGACCTTTACTTTGTTCATTATTAGTCTCAATTAAAACATCTAATTCTTGATTTAAAAACTTTTTATTATATTCTAAAATATTCTTTTTAGATAAATCACGAATTATTTTTGCTCTTTCTTTTTTTATTTTACCATTAACTTGATTAGGCATTTTACTTGCAACTGTTCCATTTCTTATTGAATAAGGAAACACATGAATTTTTGTAAACTTAATTTTATTTAATGTATCAATCGTCTCTTGAAAATGTTTTTCGTTTTCTCCTGGAAAACCAACTATTAAATCTGTTGTTAAATTAATGTTTGGTCTAATACTTCTTATTTCTTTTACTTTATTAATAAAATAATTAATATCATATTTACGATTCATATTTTTTAACACTTCATTACTTCCTGATTGAATAGGAATATGTAAATGATTACATATTTTATTATTATTTTTTAGTTCATTCAAGAACTTATCATTTAATTCTGTTATTTCAATTGAAGATATTCTAATTCTTTTTAAATTATCGATTTTACTTATTTCATGAATTAAATCAGTTAAATCATAATTATTATTTTGATAAGAACCTGTATGAATACCTGTTAAGACTATCTCTTGATGAATATCACTTAATTCTTGAATTTCTAAAACTGCTTGGTTAAAATCTTTTGATCTTACCCTTCCTCTTACATAAGGAATAATACAGTAAGAACAAAAATTATTACAACCATCTAGAATCTTAAC
>CAYFQA010000065.1:2615-5112 GCA_964345145.1 uncultured Muribaculaceae bacterium
TTTAATTTTATTTAGATCATTTAAATAAATTGTTTTTTTATTTGTTTTTAAATATTCATTGATTAAACTATATATTTTAGATTTTAAAGAACTACCAATAATAATATCCGCATCAATTTCTTTTAAGTTATCTTTACTACTTTCAGAAAGACATCCACAAACAATAATTATCGATTTTGGATGCGATGTTCTTAATCTTCTAATCATTTGCCTTGATTTGGAATCTGCTTGATTAGTAACAGTACAAGTATTAATAATTACTATATCTGGATTTTTGTCATCTAAAATAAACCCTTCTTTTTGAAGTGTTTCTTTCATCATTTCACTTTCATAATTATTTACTTTACACCCTAATGTTTTAATAACAAATTTCATTATTCCCTCTTAAAAAAAGCCTTATCGGCTTATTTTGTTAATTCACTCTGTAATTTTTTTAAAGCATCTAAGAAATCATTTTCGTGTTCATAACTCATCATTTTAACTTTAGGTTCTTCTTTTCGTTTTATTGGTTCTTCTTTTATTTTTGGTTCTGATTCTAAATTAATTTTTTTAATTTTAACTTCAAAATTTTGATATTCATCATCAATATCTTCAAAACGAATTTCTTTACTTTTTTCAAGTAACTCTTGATAAGAAATAATTGCTTTACTTTCTTGTTCTTCTTCATAATCTGTTAATTGAATAGTTCTTGGTTCTTCTGCTTCTATTTTCTTTGATATCTGTTTTAAATCTAAATCTAATTTTCGTTCTTCTTTTGCTTCTTTAACCGGGATTTCTTCTTTAACTTTTATCATATAATAAATAATAAGTAATAAAACTAACACTAGAAATACTAAGATCATAATTACAAAATCTTTCCAAGTTAATAAGTGAATAAAACCACCTAAATTATAGGCTAAGTCTTTAATCATAACTTTCACTTCCTTACGAACCTATTGTACCATATTTACGATTTAAAAATGTATCATTTTAGTAAATTGACAAATCGGTTGACAAATATATTACCAAATCGTTTGACGTTTTGTCAATGAATATTCTAATGAATTACTATTTCATATGTGTGTAATATTTCTTTATCAACATATACAACCTGAATTAATTCTATTTTTTTATCAGTTTTAATTGTAATCTCTTTATTATTAATACTATATATATATTCTTTTTTAGAATCCACTTCTTTTACTAATGGTTCAGATGCTTCGATTAACTTAAGGATGTTCCTTGCATCAATATAATTTAAATCTATATCCGAAAATAATTCATTATTTACAGTAAAACCTTCATTTGTGTTTTCATAAATATTACCATCTTTAATAATAAAACTAACTCCTAAAGCTTCGTTTTTACTATATATACCTTTTATTTCAGATGTTTCATGCATTCCCATTAACATATATTTTTCTTCATTTATAGTTATCTTAGTAGCAAATGTGTAAGGTTTATTCGTAATTATCGCTTTCATTTCTGTTAAGCTAAGTGAGGTCTTTTCTTGATTACTAGAAGAACTGCTCGAACTACTACTTTGTTTATCATTATTTAAATTTGTTGGGGGCATATTTTTTTGATTTGCATTTGCTAAAACCATCAACAATAAAAATCCGATAAAATAAACACTTAATTTTATTAAAGCTATTTTTCGATTGCTCATTGGTTTTTTATTTCCCATCATTTTACCTCTTTTCCAACTAAATCTTTTTTACTATTTATATATTCTCTTACTGTCATTTCCTTTTTACCCGATGGTTTTATTTTTGTTATTGCTAAAACTCCATCACCTGTCTTAATTAATAATTCTTCATTAGCTTTTAATATTTCTCCTGGTACACCAGTCAAATTATTTTCATAAATTCTCGATTCTAAAACTTTTATTTCTAAATCATCAATTATCATATAACTAAGAGGCCAAGGATATAAACCTCTAACTTGATTATATATTTCTAAAGTAGTTTTATTAAAATCTAGTTTTTCATCTTCTCTTTTAATATTATAAGCATATGTTACTTCATCTATATCTTGTGCCATTCTTTGATTAGTATCATCAATTATACTTGGTAGAGTTTCAAGTAATAAATTTGCACCTAAATCCATTAATTTATCATGAATAATTCCAGTATTATCTTCATCTTTAATTTCAATTTTACTTTGACTTATTATATCTCCATTATCCATTTTTTCATCCATATACATAATTGTTATTCCTGTTTCTTTGTAACCATCAATTATTGCACGGTGAATAGGCGCGCCGCCTCTTAATTTTGGTAATAAAGATGCATGAACATTAATACAGCCTAATCTTGGTAAATCAATTAATTCTTTAGGAATTATTTGACCATAAGCACATGTAATAATTATATCTGGATTAAAATCAACAACTTCTTGATAATCAGTTCTAATTTTTACTGGTGTTATTACTTTTATTTTATGAGATTTTGCTAATTCTTTTATGGGAGTTGGTTTTAACTCTTTACTTCTACCTACACTTTTATCTGGTTGAGTA
>CAYFQA010000066.1:0-4775 GCA_964345145.1 uncultured Muribaculaceae bacterium
TCTTCTAATATCAGTAGCAAAGTTAAATGTTCTTTCTCCTGAACGATTACGACCTGCTCCAATTGCTACAACTGAACCATCTTTAACACTTGTAACAGCTACTCCTAATTGAACAACATCATTAACAAATTTATGTGTAACTCCATTAGTTACATCGTCTACTACTTTTTGAACTTTTGGATCTAGAGTAGTATATATTAACATTGATGTTTTATATGGATTTTTTCCAGTTTTCTTTAAAACATCTGCAGTAACTGTATCTATGAATCCTTGATATTGATTAGTATGATCACTATTATCTAAAATTAAATCTTTAACATGAATCTTAGTTGCTGTTTCTTTTTCTAATTTACTTATATAACCATGATGTTTCATTAAATATAAAACTCTATTTTTTCTTGCCTCAGTTCGATCTGGGTTATTATAAGGATTGTAATAATCTGGTGCTTGGAAAAGTCCGGCAATCATTGCTGCTTCTGGTAAAGAAACATCTTTAATCGATTTACCAAAATAAGTTTGTGCTGCTTCTTCAACACCATAACTTCTTGCTCCTAAATAAGGACGATTAACATAAAATTCAATTATTTCTTCTTTAGTATAATCTCTTTCAATTTTAAAAATTGATAGATATATATCTGTAAATTTTCTAATTATACCTTGAATACCGCTTGCTTCAGTACTAGTTAAATAGTTTTTAGATATTTGCATGGTAATAGTAGAACCTCCACCGGCATCACTTTTACCTCCTAATTGTCCTAAAGAAGCTTTAGTAAATCTAGCTATATCAAAACCATTATGTTGAAAATATCTTGAATCTTCAGTTGCAATTAAAGCATCAATAAAAACTTGTGGTAATTCATCATAAGCAACTAATTCACGTTTTTTTTCACCTAATTTAGCAAACTCATTACCATTTAAGTCGTAAAGAACAGTTGATTCAGAATTATAAAATTCTTTTTCATTAAATTTAGGTGCAGTAAAAATTATATAAGTAGTAAATGCAATCGCCGCAACAAATATAGATATTAAAAAAATCATACTAGTAATTAAAATAAAATTACGAGTTTTTCTTTTTCTATATTTAGCACTTTTACTTTTATATTTAGTTTTCTTTTTTGGCTTTTTCTTAACTGGTTTTTTCTTAGTTGTTGTCGGACTTTTTTTAACTGCCATTTTTTTATTTTTTTTCTTATTCTTTTTATTCTTCTTCGACATAGTTTTCCTCCTTAATTAAGATATCAACTATTTTTAAATAATCAATAATTGGATTGTATCCAAATTTTATTAAAAAAGCATTTTCTTTAAAATAAGTAATTGGAATTGATTTTCTTTCATTATTGTTAATAAAATTTATTAAATCTAAACCTTTTAATAAATATATTTCATTATTAATACTAATAATTAAGAAAATTATACCACCATGATTAATTACTTTTTTAATATATTCAATTTGATGATTAGGAATATTATTTAAAGGGAAAGAAGTTTTATTTTTTGTTTCTTTAGCATCAAATTCAATATATTTACCTTTATATATTCCATTATAATCTAATGTTGATGGTGATTTAAAATAAGCATCTTTAATTACTAATTTTGGTTGATATTGAACTTTATTTATACCAATATTAGTTGGTTTTTTATAAATTAAAGCTTTATTAATTTCTAAATAGTATTTATTAGATTCATTAAGTAGTTTTTCTAAATCCATTCCTCGATTAGCATAACTAACATTAGGAGTATACTTATTTTTGCTTTTATTAGGATATTTCATACTAAGTATCACCATCATAATTATACAACATAAGCAGTTATTTTAAAAGTGAAATAAATTTATTGACACAGTGTAAAGTCTATAGTTTATAATATTTTTTTATGATATTATTTAAATAGGTGATAGTAATGATAAGTCAATTGAAAGATATTTTATATGCAAAAGCATTAAAAAAAGATCAAGAACAATATAAAGCAGAATATGGTTATCAAAAAAAAATATATAAGTCCAATTGAATATGCAGATTTTTTAATTAAAAACAGTGTTTATGAAGCTATGAAACATACGTTAACTAAAGATCAAAATGAAATTACAGAACCATCTAGAAAGATTTGATCTAAAACCATAGTTTATTGACAAATAAACGAAAAGATTATAAAATTAACTAGTAAGAAGGGTGATTAAATTGTATAGTGAAAAATTGTTTTTAACTCCACAAGATATTTTAGAAAAAGACTTTGAAAAAGAAGTTAATGGTTATCGTCGTATAGAGGTAGATAAATATTTAGATATGGTTATCCGTGATTATACTGAGTTTATAAATGTTATTCGCCAAAAAGAAAAAACAATTAGAGAATTAACTGAAGATAACAATGTTCTAAAAAAAGAAATAAGATATTTAAAAGAACAATTAACAGCAATTTCAGAAAATGAATCGACACCTGGTCCAACAAATATTGACCTTCTTAAAAGAATCTCTAATTTAGAGAAAATAGTGTATGGTAAAGAAGAATAATATCAGGACAAATGCTGCATTAAGTTAATATGTAGAGGAAAGTCCATGCTCGCACAGTCTGTGATGATTGTAGTGTTTGTGCAAAGGGAAAAAATAACCTTTGGCTGAAATAGACGGCTTTGAAATAACCTTAACTGGTTAAAGTAAATATAAAAGTGCAACAGAGACGAGTCTAATTGGAAACGATTAGAGTGGAACGATGTAAACCCCACAAGCGAGAAACCCAAATTATGGTAGGGGCATTTCCAATGAGGAAACGAACTTAATTGGAGAACTTGTAAAAGTAGATAAATATTTGTCGCCTAGTAATAGGTACAGAACATGGCTTATATGATATTATTCTTTTTTATTATAATAAAAAGTAAGGAGGAATCCTTTTTGATTGAAATTGGTTTGTTATTAAAAGAAGCCAGAGAAGCAAATGGAGTTTCATTACAAGAAGCAAGTGAAGACTTAAATATTAAAGAAGTAATTTTAGCAAATATTGAAGATGGTAACATTGGTTCTTTTAAAGATATTTTTAATTTGAAAAATGATATTATTGAATATAGTAAATATTTAGGATTAGATATTAAGAAAGTTGAGCATGATTTTAATAACTATATGTTTGAATATACTTCAAAAATACCTAAGAAAAAGTTAGAAAAAGCAATTAGTCAAAAAAATAAATTAGAAAAAAAAGAAAATAAAATTTATTCTCCATATACCAAAAGTAAAGAAGAAGAAAAAAATGTAAAATCATATCTTATTTATTCTTTTTTTGTCATCTTATTTATTTTTATAGTTGTTTTTGTAATAAAGTGGATATTTTTTAGTTAGGAGATTAAAATGAATTTACCAAATAAAATAACGACAGTTAGAATTTTTATATCAATATTTATATTAATATTATTAGTATTTCCTTTTTATCAAATTGGGGTTAGTTTACCAATATATGCAATTGGAAAAACCGAAGTTAGTTTTGAATATTTAATTGCAGGATTTTTATTTGCAATTGGATCAGGGACAGATTTTTTAGATGGTTATTTAGCTAGAAAACATAATTTAATTACGGATTATGGAAAAGTAATGGATGCGATTGCTGATAAAATATTAGTTAATGGTGTTTTAATTATTTTAGCTTTTAATCGTGATATTTCAATCATTGTTCCAGTTATTATCATTACTAGAGATACAATAGTAGATTCAATTAAAATGATTGCAGCAAATAAATCAGGTAAGGCTGTACCAGCAAGTATAGCTGGTAAAATAAAAACAGTATTTATGATGGTAGGAATAACGTTATTGTTTTTCAATAATTTACCATTTATTTTATGGGGAATACCTTTAGGAAAATTATTAGTTTTATTAGCAACAATCCTATCTGTTTATTCGGGAATAGAATATTTTATTCACCATAAAGATTTATTTATGAAGGAAAGATAAAATGAACGAAAATTTAAGCTATATTTTAAAATTAAGAAATTCATTAAAAGGTGAGTATCGAAATATGCCATTATTTCAAAATGGCAGTGCAATAATAATTGAAAACGATAATAGAGAAATATTATTATTACATCGAACTGATCGTGATTCTTGGTGTGTACCAGGTGGATTACAAGAATTAGGTGAAACATTTGAAGAAGTCGCTGTAAGGGAATTAGAAGAAGAGACAGGGTTAATTACTAAAGAAGAAAGTTTACGACTAATTAAAATAGTATCAGGAGAAACAAGAAAAAATTCTTATCCTAATGGTGATATAGTTTATAATAATACGGTATTATTTTTAGTTAAAGATTATACTGGTAAATTAGGAAGCAATTATGAAGAAATTGTTGATATGGGAAATGGCTATTTTGTTTCTAAAGAAGAAGCAAGAGGTTTAAAATTTTTTCAGATTAATAATTTACCAACTAATTTAATGGATAAAGATTTAATTGAAGCTTATATTGAATATTCAAAAAACCAAATATTATTAAAAAAATAGCTTTAATTATTTAAATATTATTAGAAAAAATGTAAAATTTTGTAAAAAATATCAAATCAAACAAATGTTTGTTTTTTTTCTTGACTTTCTAAAAAATAAGTTATAAAATGATATTGTCAATAGAAAACAAGTGGAGGAAATAAATGAAAGATAAAAAAAATGATAAGACATTAGAACAAGTAATGTCAGATATCGAAAAACAATTTGGTAAAGGTGCAATAATGAAGCTTGGTGAGGATCATCATTTAGAAGTCGAAGTGACATCTAGTGGAACAATTGGTCTTGATATTGCATTAGGTGTA
>CAYFQA010000066.1:4785-5001 GCA_964345145.1 uncultured Muribaculaceae bacterium
CAGAATCATCTGGTAAAACAACATTTGCTTTACATGCAATTGCTGAAGTTCAAAAAGCTGGAGGAAGGGCAGCATTTATTGATGCTGAGCATGCTTTAGATCCAATATATTGCAAAAAATTAGGTGTTGATATTAATGAACTGTTATTAGCTCAACCAGATACAGGTGAACAAGCATTAGAAATATGTGAAGCATTAGTTAGAAGTGAAGCTATAA
>CAYFQA010000067.1:0-4964 GCA_964345145.1 uncultured Muribaculaceae bacterium
GTAAGTCTACTGAAAAAGAATTAGTAATGTTAATATATGAACTAAATAAAAATCATCTTTTCTTAGTTGAAATAGAAGCTTCAAACACACCTATTTCTAAAGAATTAATAGATGCAATTAAAGTAACCGAAATAAAAAAATATTCAAGTTATATTAAAAGAGAAATAATAGATAATAAATTAATTTTAAGATTAAAAAGTTATTTTGATGCATATACAAAAGATAAAATAATGGAAATAGTTGTTAAACTACCAACTAATTATACAGAAATAGATAATAAACAAAATATGTATGAACAAAGAATTGCAAAGATAGAAAATGAAAATAAAGTTGAATATCAATTATATAATTATTTAGATACTGCAATTAATACAAATAAATTTCAAATGGACTATTATAAAGATAATGGAAATTATATAGAATTAAGTAGACAAGAAGATGTTAATATAAATAATAAGAACTTTCAAAAATATACTGGTACTTTTACAAAAAAAGTAGATGAAGAAAAACGTCAAGTAATGAAGAAAATAGATGTTACTATCTTGCTTTATTCATTGCCGAATGATAAAATATTATCAATAAGAATAGAAAGTGAGAATAGTTCTTTAAATCAAGATAAATTACTTAATTTAACAAACTTTGAAATAAAAGAATGATAAGGGTGAGAATATGAAATGTCAAAAATGTGGATTTGAATTAGTGGAAGGAGATAAGTTTTGTCGTGGATGTGGTGAAATGATTGAAGAGTTACAACAACAAAATCAACAAGAACCAATAAATACACCAGTGAATAATCAACCTGTATACAATCAGCAACCAGTATATAATCAACAACCAGTGTATAATAATACACAATATCCAAATCAAATGTATATGCCACCGAAGAAAAGTAATGCTGGAATAATAATAGCAGTTATCGCAGTATTAGGATTATTATTTGTAGGAATTATAGTTTTTGTAATAATTTCATTTGCAAGTAATAGTTTTACAGAAGAAGTAGAAAAAGTTAATAAGAAAACACCAACTCAAACTGATAAAACTCAAAATACTCCATCACAAAATACTCCAACAACAGTAGTTTCAGATAAGACTGTAGTTAATTTTTTAAATTTTGAATTTAAATTACCAACTAATTATGAATATTTAATTGAAGATGATATTTTACAAATAGCTGATGCAACTAATCCAGAATGGATAGTAGCAATAAATATTGCAGAAGGTAATTTTGAAGCTGGTAAGAGTCACAAAACAGAGTTGTATAATCATTTTAGAAATAATGGTATTGAGTCAAGTTATCCAGTTGAAAAAACATATTCAGGAGTAGAATATCTGTTATTCGAATTAACAGCGAACTATGAAAATGTTTTAGCAGGTTACACAGCTGGAAGTCCAAAACATATATTTTTAATAATGATCCAAAGTACTAGAACAGATTTCGATTATGATGTATTAGATGAAATTGCTCCAATTATTAAAAGTGCTGAATACAAAAAAGTTCAAAAAAATATGGAAGTACCATCAAAAATCGATAAAATAAAAACAGATAGATATTTTAAATAAAAAGTAAAATCTATACTAAATGTATAGATTTTTTTATTGTTTATAAAATGTTATAATATTAGTAGAGGTGAACTATGGCAATTACTAAAACTAATTTTATTGAATATACTAGATGTAAAAGGTTTTCAGCTTTAGAAAATATTAAAAAAGAACATTTGAATTCTAAAATGACTTTAAGTGAATACGAATTAGAAGAAAATGATTATAAAAAACAAATTATGTTGTCCCAAATGTTTAAAGAAATAGATGGAGAAGAAATAGATTTAACTGATCAATATGATGAAACTCTTGAAGCAATGATGCCATATTATAAACAAGTAGAAATTGAAGCTGCTAGAATTGTTTCTAAAATATTTAGTGGTAAAACCAAACATGCATTAAAAACCAAACAGCAAGAATCATTTGATTATAATCATAATGGAATAAGATATTTATGTTATGTAGATATTATTAATGAAGTTGAAGATAGTATAAATATAATTGAAGTAAAAGCAAGCACTTCAAGTGGTTTTTATAATATAGGACCTAGTAAAAATGATGTTGTTACACCAATATTTGCTCATCATCAAGGAATAGAATATTTATTAGAGGATTTAAATGTAGATATTGATGCATATATGAATCTTGATAAGTATGAAAACAATCGTAACAAGTTATTTAAACGATATGGTGAGGGTAAATATGTTTATGATCTTGCAGTACAAAGAATGATTATTGAAGGTGAATATAAAGAAACTAAACAAGAACATAAAATAAAAAAGACAAATTATTATTTAGCTGTTTTAAACCATGAATATATATTTCCAGGTACATATGAAAATGGAAAGCCTGTTTATGAAACAGATGAATTTGGTAATGAGATAATTAAAATATTTGATTTAACAAAAATAACTGAGGAATATCAAAAAATTATATTAGAAAATCAAAAAGAATTAGAAAATTATTTATTTAATCCTAATTCTAAACCTGTTAAATTGGGTACTCATTGTCAAGTAAGTGGTTTACGTTGTAAATATTTTGATTTAGTTTGTACTAATATGTTACCTGATAAAAACTCAGTAATGAATTTTGCTGGTAATATTTCTTTTGAAGATGAAAAAGGAACAAAATATAAAAATAAATTAGATTTAATAAATGAAGGTTATTTTAATATGATTGATATTCCAAGTAATTGGATTAAAAATATAAATCATTTAATTCAAAAAGATGTAGTAGAAAATAAATTTGTTTATATTCATCAAGACAAAATAAAAGCAGCATTAAAAAGTCTTAAATATCCTCTATATCATTTAGACTTTGAAACCTTTCCTTGTCCTTTACCAAGGTTTAAAGGAGAAACATGTTATGAACAATCGCCTTTTGAATTTAGTTTACATATTGAACATTCTCCTGGTGAATGTGATTTTAATAAAGATAATTATGTTTATTTAAATAAAACACATAATGATGAACGTAATATTATTGCAAAAAAATGAGTAGAATTAATTGATCCAGATCAAGGAATGATGTTTGCTCAAAATTATGGATTTGAAAAAAAAGTTTTAAGAAAGTTAGGAGTTAATTTTCCAGAATATAAAGAACATTTAAATAAAATAGCAGAAAACTCATTTGATTTATTACACATTGTAAAAAATAATCAAGATTTATATAAAAGTTTAGGCTTTACAGAAGAAGATTTAAAAATTAATAATTATTATCATGAAGATTTACAAGGTTCTTATTCAATTAAAAAAACTCTTCCTGTTTTTACAGATCTAAGCTATAATGATTTAGAGATAAAGAATGGTAATCAGGCTTATGTTACTTATTTAAAATATCCTCATTATAGTGAAGAAGAATATAAGATAAAATATGATGCTTTAGTTAAGTATTGTAAACAAGATACATGGGCCATGTATAAGATTAAAGAAAAAATAAGAGAGTTGGTAGAGTGATGAAAAGTTTTGATTCGATTGAAAGAAGAGAAAGTATTAAAAAAATTATTATATATGGAATATTAATTGGTTTACTAGTACTATTAGCTTTTGGTGGTAGTTATTTAGCAAATAAGAAAAAAGAAGCTAAAAAAGAAAATAATTCATCAAAAATAACTGATAATTTATCTAGTAGTGAAGAAATTAGTAATGATGAAACTAGTCAAAAAGATAGTATTAAAGAAGTAAAAAAATTAGATGATTTAAAACCATATTTAAAAGATGTAACAGATGTATATGATTTAGATAAAATTATTCAAAATGAATTTTTATTAAATAAATCTACAATTACAAAACAAAAAAGTAATTATCTTATTGATAAAAATTCAAAATTATTTTTAAATTCTCAAAACAAACTAGAATATAAAATAGTAAATAATGAAGATGATTTATATTTTGAACAAATTACTGAATGGATTTTAGAATATAATCAATTAGAAGATAAAATTGTTTCTTTTGAAGTATTATGGAGTATCGATGAACCAGTGTTAGAAAATCTTTTAGTTGCCAGTGAAAAGTCTATTTATATAATTGATACAAATGGAAAAGCAAAATCTATTTATAATTTTACTGATGATAAAAAAATAATTGGTGTATATAGAGTATTTGGGACTTCGTATGATTGTATACCTGGTTATAATTTAGCTATTTTATGTGATAATGGAGTTCACTATATATTTAATAAGTATATTAGTAATATAACTCCTAACGGTGTTCTTAATTTAATACCATTAAAAGAACATTATAAAGAAAATTCAATTATTTATCGAACTCATTCTTGTTGTTATGATGAATGTGATGATGATAAATATACTGATCGAGGAATAAATATTGATAAAAATATATTTATTAACTCTAAAAACGAAATATTTAAAGATCCAGTTACTAACGAATTACTTATTGTTGATAAAATATTTAGAAATTATAATGATTGGTTAGTTGTTATAGAAGATAATAAATTATATTTGTTTTATAAATTAGGTTATACTGGATTTGGTACATTAGACAATCTAAATTATGATGTTGATGAAGAAGGAAATATAACCTTTATGGAAATAAAACTAGTTAATGGACAACAATATACTTATATTCAAGAAGATGTAAATTAAGTGTCTAAAATTATTGTTTTTGACATTCTCTTGCAATATTTATAGTAAAATATAATTGTAGGAGAGTGATACAATGTTATTTCCATCTATTGATAAAATATTAAATATAGTTGATTCTAAATACCAATTAGTTCATATTGTTTCAATGCGAAGCAAAGAAATGATTACTCATAGTTTTTATCAAATGAAAGAACATGAATATAAAAGTAAAAAAGAACTTGGTAAAGCTTTAGAAGAAGTAGAAAAAGGTTTAATAAAGGTTGAAAAATAAAAACACTTTAATAAGTGTTTTTTTTATGTTAGAATAAATTTAAAGGAGGAT
>CAYFQA010000068.1:0-4434 GCA_964345145.1 uncultured Muribaculaceae bacterium
TATTTGCCGAACCTATTTCTAAAATTTCTGTATTTGTTAATATTCCTTTATTAAATATTGAAACAGTTGATGTTTCATGTCCTATATTTATTACTACTCCTGAATTTTTATCTAAGCTTTCACTATTAAATGCATAATAATCACCAACACTACCAATAATAATATCACTTACCTGTAATCCAGCATTATCAACTACATTTAAAACTGAATAAACATTTTTCTTAGGAGTTGTAATAATTAAACTCTTAACGGCTAATTTAGAAGCAGTCATACTTTTAGGATCTTTAACCTTATCTTTATCATCAATAGTAAAGTCAATAGGAATAACTGTTACTAATTCCATATTAACTGGAATTTGATTATAAATACTTCCTTGAATAGCACTTATAACATCATTCCCACTTACAAAACCTACTTCTTCACTTATTGTTGTACTTCCCCTACCTATTTCTAATTGTAAATAATTAGCAGGTATATTAACAATAGCTTTCTTCAATGGTATTCCTAATAAATCTTCAATTTTTTTAAGACCATTTTTTAAAGAAGTTATTGCTTCGGCAGGATTAACTATTAAACCCTTTTATATTCCTTCACTAGGAACACTAGTCGCGGCTAAAACATGAGTTCTATTTTTATATATTTCAGCTACAACAATCTTAATTGAATCACTTCCAAAATCAATACTAGCAATTGTCCTTCTCATATTAATCCTCATTAATTTCTAATACATAAGGGTCATTACTACTGCCATCCCCAGAAATAACATTTAATTTTCCATCAATATTAATTACTGGTCTTAAATACAATTCAGTATCTGGACCAACTAAATTAATTGTATTATCCTTAATTATAAATATATTTTTATCATCTTTTTTAGTCATTGTATAAGTATCAAAATTAGAAGCTAAATAATAAAGACTATTACGATAATTCAAAGTTAATCCTGAATACATATACTCATCAGAAGTTAAAAGACCAATTGGTGATTCAAAAATATATTTAGAATCACAATTCATACTTGGTTCATAATTTTCATTTAAATAACTATTAGTACAATAATTACTCCTTATTATATGTTTATTATATTTAGTATTAGCAATATATTTTTCATACCAGTTATTTAAAACTTTTTCAATTCCTACATAATTAGTTATTAAACTATCATCTAAATATTCATCATTTAAAATTAATTTAATTGAACCATCTTGATTAAAATTGACTATTTTCCATAAAAAACCATTTTCTGTAAACATAACATTATTATTCAAAGCTCCACCACGATAATAATAATTTTTACTTTTTAAATCAAAATATAAATTATTTTCACTTTCAACTGCCGCTAGGGAAAAAGAACTTGGTTAGTTAGATTTTATTTTTACTTTTCCACCATTATAAGATATAATTTTATTAATTAATGTATCTTCTTCATCATATTGAGTTTTAGTCATTTCTTTTACTAAAAATTTTAAATGGATTTGATCATTTTTATAAATACTTGGTAATTGTTCATCAATCCAAACATTAATATTAATTGTATCTGCTAAATTAGTATTACCTTTTATTGAACCAGTATAAATTGGTTCATTTTCATCAGTATCTAATCTTTTTAAATCATCATCACCAATTTTATAATAAATATATTTTCTTGGTAATAATTCATCTTTATTTATTTCACTAGTAACATAATTTTCTTCCTCATTTGTATTAACTAAGTAGATCTTATAACGAACATTTTCAGTGCTTTTATTAAAAATTGTTAAAACTTTTGGATCTTATTCTAATGCATCTAAATAAGGAGTCGGTATTATTTTATCAATATTTATTTGAGCATCATAACCACTATTAGAATAAGAAATTCTTAAATTTTCAGTCTCAACAGACTTAGCTATTTCCTCAGGTTCTACTTTAAAATAAAACGCATATGAAGAAAATATTGTAATAGCAACAATACTTAATATTAAAACAGAAAATATAATTGCTTGTTTAGCAAATAATTCTTTCATCGGTTTCATATTTTCATCCTATCTTCACTTATAATATTAGCATAATTAACTCTTGTTTTTCAAGTTATTATTCTTTGACATTAAACAACCACAATAATCCTGACGATATAAATCATATTGTTTAGAAAATTCTATACTTTTCTTATAACCATCATTCTTTTTATAATTACCTTCTAAATACTCAATATTATATTTTTTAGAAAGTTCTTGCCCTATTTCTAATACCCATTTACTACTTTTATGGGGACTTACACTTAAAGTTGTATCAAAAGCATCATAGCCATTTAAAGAAGCATATAAAGCTGTTTTTTCCATTCTTAATTTAAAACAATGATAACATCTAATACTTTTTTCTTTTAATTCTTTAAATTCTAAAATAGTTTCTTTATATAAGTCATTTTCATAATCTTCAATTATTATCTTAATATTTGAATTATATTCTTGAATGAATCTTATTTGTTCTTCTTTCCTTTTTTCATATTCCAAATAAGGTTCAACATTAGGATTATAATAAAATACTGTAACATCATAATCTTTACTTAATGTTTGAATTACAACTGTTGAACAAGGTCCACAACAACTATGAAGTAAAACTCTATTCTTCATTTTTTTCACCATGCAAAATAAATGGAAACGTTTCTGGATCTGCAGAGTCTAAATAAATCGTACCTTTTTTTCCTTCATATCGTGATTCAATTGCCGTTAACATTTCAAAATAATAATTAAAATTTTCCATTCTTAAAGGATTACTAACAACTTTATTACCATCATTCATAATAAATTCAAATGTTTTATCATCAATTACTTCACCTTTTTCATTTCTTTCAGGTTTATATTCAATACTATTTATACTAGTAATAATTGCTTCATCAACTTTATTAAAATTATTAACAAACTCTAATTTAACTTTATCAGGAATATAATTTATTAAAATTGGTAATGGTAACGATTTATATAAATCTACTTCTAAATTATTATCTAGACCAACTAAATTATTACTTTTATTTATATATAATGGTTTATTCTCTTTTATTGTTATTTCTAAAACACCTAGCATTCTTTTTTTTATCGTAACGGTTTTAATTAAAGGATTTTTTTTAATTGTTTTTTCTAATTTTTTTGTATTTATTGATTGAATAGCTGGATAATCTTTAATTTTAGCCATTTCAATTATTTCATGATCATAAACATTATTATTACCAGTAATATAAATATGTTTAATAGGCATTTTAAGCCCATATGTAACTAAAGTATAAAGAAGATATACCAAAAGAAAGAATATTAATATTCTTCTAATATTTAATTTTCTTTTTGGTTTATTTTCTTTTTTCACGTAATCACCATTTCATTATTTCTTGTTCTAAAATTAAATCTACATCATATACTTCTTTAACTTTTTTAGTTATTTCTGTAATTAATGAAACAATATCCTCACCTGTTGCATTACCAGTATTAATTATAAAATTAGCATGTTTTTCACTTACTTGGGCATCACCAACCATATGTCCTTTAAATCCCAAATCTTCAATTAACTTACCGGCATACATTCCTTCTGGATTTCTAAATACAGAACCTGCTGATGGATATTCAAGTGGTTGAGTTTCTAATCTTCTTTTCATTCGATCATCAATAATTGCCATTGAAGTATCATAATTACCACGAGTTAATTCTAAAGTTGCTTCTAATACAATTAGTTTTTTATTATCCTTAAACATCGAATATCGATAAGCATATTTAATATCTTTTTTTAATAAAGTTTTAACTTCATAATTTTCATCTAATACTTTAACTGATTTAATGAAATCAAACATACAAGATAAATATGCACCTGCATTACCAACAACTGCCCCACCGATTGAAGAAGGTATTCCTAAAGCCCATTCTAAACCTTCTAAGCCTTCTAAAACACTTTCTTTAACTAGTTTTGGTAAATAATATCCTGCTCCAACAATAATTTTATTTCCCTTAAAGATTAAATTATTTAAATTATCTAATTTGATAATTACACCATCATAATCTTTATCAGGAATAATTATATTAGAACCTGTTCCTAATATAAAATAACTTGTTTTAGCTTTATTTAATTCTTTTAATAAGAGAATTAAATTTTCAACATCTTTAGGAAACACCATTACTTTAGCATTTCTACCTATTTTATAACTAGTATAATTTTTTAAAGAAACATCTGTTAATACTTCTCCATATTTTTCATATTTTTTCATCGACTAACTCCTTAATAATTTTATATATAACTTGACTACTATTTTTACCACCTAAATTTTTCAGATTGGTTTTTATTGTTTGATAACGTTTTGAATCATATAATATTTTACTTATTTCACCTTGTAATTTATCTTTTGATAACTCTTCTTCTGTAATAATTACACCAGCATCATTATTAGCAATTTCTAAAGCATTATAATATTGATGA
>CAYFQA010000068.1:4444-4944 GCA_964345145.1 uncultured Muribaculaceae bacterium
GGACTAGGTATTCATATTGACGGTAATTCTAAAGCTAATATTTCACTAATTGTACTAGCTCCTGCTCTTGTTACTAAAAGATCAGTTTTCTTTAGTAAACTTGCTAAATTATCTAAATATGGAATAACTATTACATTACTTGGAAAAGATTCATTTTTAATAAATTCTTCATAATAATTTGCTCCAGTTATATATAAAACTTCATATTTTTCAGAATCAATAGCATATAAATATTCTTTCATCTTAGCATTAATTGTATGACTACCTAAACTACCAGAAACAATTACAACTAATTTCTTAGTCACACTTAAACCAAGTTTTTTCTTAGAGTATGGCTTCAAACTTAAAGCCCTTTCACCACAAGGATTACCAGTCATTTCAATTCTTTTAGCATTTTTAAAATAAGGAATTGATTCTTTAAAAGAAACTCCAACAACATCTATATTTCTGGAAATAGCTAAATTTGCCTTGCCTGGAATTGAGTTTTGTTCATGTAAAAA
>CAYFQA010000069.1:0-4835 GCA_964345145.1 uncultured Muribaculaceae bacterium
CTGTGCATGTAAGGGCGGCATTAATAATATGACTCGTTCAGCAGCATTAGGTTATGCCGATAGAAATATTCGTGTCAATGCAATCGCGCCAGGGTATATTTATACACCATTAATTGAAGAAGTAGGTAAAGCAGATAACTATCAAAGTTTGATTGAAAGACATCCAATTGGTAGATTAGGTGAGGCTGATGAAGTTGCTGATGCTGTATTGTTTTTAGCAGGTGATACAGCTAAATTTATAACAGGTATTATTTTACCAGTAGATGGTGGTTATACAGCGAAATAAATTAAAAGAACTAAACTAGTTCTTTTTTAGTTTTATTTCCCTTTATATTTACAGTTAATTATTGTATACTTAAGATGGTGATAATAATGATATATGTGTTATTTTTACTTTATGTAATTTTAGCATCTAGTGGTTTAATTTTATTTAAATTAGGCAGTAATGGAATTAATATTAACTTCATTAAGGGATTAAACATATCAATTAATTGGATATCTTTATTAGGAATACTATGTTATATGATAAGTTTTATTTTATGGTTAGTAATTGTTAGTAAATCTAAATTAACATGGGCCTTTCCTTTATCAGTGGCTTTAATTAATACAATAATATTTGTAACTTCAGCAATAATATTTAAAGAAACAATTAGTATTGTCCAAATTGTTGGTGTAGTTTTAATTTCTATTGGTGTTGGCTTAATCGGAATTAAGGCGGCAGTCTAATGATAATTTATGATTTTGATGAAACAATTTATGATGGAGATAGCAGTGTTGATTTTTATAAATACTGTTTTAATAGAAAACCATTTTCTGCTCTTAGATCATTGTTAGTTACTATATTTTATTTGCCCCATTATTTTTTTAAAAAAATAAGTTTTTGTGAATTGAAAGAAAAATTATTTAAATTTGTTATAAAGTTTAATGACTTAGAAGCAATGGTTGAAGATTTTTGGGATGAAAATGAAAATAAAATAAAAAAATGGTATTTAGATCAACATCATGAGAATGATGTTGTAATATCTGCTTCATTTGATTTTATAATTAAACCAATTTGTCATCGTCTAAATATTAAACATGTTATTGGAACTAAATATAATTTAAAAAACGGAAAAATAATCGACTCTAATTGCAGCGGTAAAGAAAAAATATTAAGATTCGAAGAAAAATTTCCTAATAAGAAAATGAAACAAGCATATTCTGATTCCAAAAAAGATTTACCAATTTTAGAACATGCTAAAGAAGGTTTTGTAGTTATTAAAGATAAAATAATACCTTATGAAGAAGGTGTGTTTGAGAAAATAAAACATAATAATGTAATTAAAACTAATTATTTAATATTGTTAATTAATTTAGTATTAATAATATTTACAATATTATTTAATAATTTTTTAAATCTGTTGTTAAGTTTTACATTAAGTTATATAATTAGTACGGTATTATTATATGTATTTAATTTAACTAATAATAAAATAAATTTAAAATTTATTTTATCTAATATATTAACTTATTTATTATTATTGTGTTTTGTTTATATGTTTGGAATAATTTTTAGTTTTACAACTTTAAAAACAATAGTATTAGTTATAATAATTTATATACCATCGTTATATTTAATGATGAAATATTAAGATAAGAAGGGTGATTGTATGAAAATAAATGTTGGAGTTAGTAATCGTCATGCTCATTTAACTGAAGAAACATTTGTTAAGTTATTTGGTCATAATAAAATTACTAAAAGAAATGACTTAAATCAAATAGGTGAATTTGCTTCTGACTTTACAGTAGACTTAAAAACTGAAAAAGGTACTTTAGAAAGAGTTAGAATTTTAGGACCGTTTCGTGATTATGATCAAGTTGAGATTTCGGTTACAGATTCATATAAATTAGGTATTAAACCACCAGTAAGAGCAAGTGGTGATGTTAAAGACTCTGCATCTGGAACATTAATCGGTGAGATAGGAGAAGTTAAACTAGATACCGGAATAATAATTGCTGAAAGACACATTCATATGACAGAAAAACAAGCTTTAGAATTTGGTTTTGTTGATAAACAAGCAGTAGTTATTAAAATAGAAGGCATAAAAAGAGGCGTCATTGAAGCATTTGTTAAAATATCTTCGAAAGCATTTTTAGAAATTCATCTTGATACTGATGATGCGAATGCATTTTTATTAAAAAATGGTGATGAAGTTGAAATGATATTAAATAAATAAAACAGCAAAGCTGTTTTTATTTTTTATTTATAGTACAATAGTTTTATTAACGAGGTTTAAATTATGAAATGGAATATAGGCAATGTTGAAATTCAAAATAAAATTGTTCTTGCTCCTATGGCAGATATAAGTAATTCTGCTTACCGAAGAATAATTAAAGAAATGGGAGTAGGGCTTTTATTTGCTGAAATGATTAATAATAAATCTTTAGTTCAAGAAAATGAAAAAACAATTAATCTTTTAAAAATGAATGAATGTGAAAGACCAATTGTCCAACAAATATTTGGTAATGATGAAGAAAGTTTTGTAATCGCGGCTAAAAAAGTAATGGAAATAATGAATCCAGATATAATTGATATTAATATGGGGTGTCCAGTTCCTAAAGTTGCAATTCGTGCTCAAGCAGGAAGCGCTTTATTAAAAGATATCAATAAAATTAAAAGTATTGTTTCAAGTGTAGTTAAATCAGTGTCTGTACATGTTACAGTTAAAATAAGAAGTGGTTGGGATGAAAAAAGTATTAATGCAGTAGAAGTAGCAAAAGCATGTGAAGAATCAGGAGCTAAAGCAATAACTATTCATGCTCGAACCAGAAGTCAAGGATATTCCGGGAAAGCTGATTGGAATATTATTAAGTCTGTTAAAAAAAATGTCTCAATACCTGTTATTGGTAATGGTGATGTAACTAGTTGTTATTTAGCTAAACAAATGCTTGATGAAACAGGATGTGATGCGGTAATGATTGGAAGAGGTGTACTAGGTAATCCTTGGTTAATTAAAGAGTGTGTTGAATATTTAGAAACAGGTAAAAACCCTGATTTAGTAAGTAATGAAGATAGATTAAGAATGTTAAAAAAACATTTTAAATATTTATTAGAAGATAAAGGAGAAAAAGTAGCTTTATTAGAAATTAGGAATAATGCTTTATGGTATGTTAAAGGACTTCCAAATAGTAAAGAAATTAAACCACAGATAATTAAGTGTAAAACAAGTGACGAGTTATTTACATTGATTGATAATTATTTGTTATAATTATGATAGGGATGTGGTTTTATGTCATTGAAAGAAAAAAACAACAATTTAACTGATAAAGTAGAAGAAACAAATAATAGTTATAATGTTGAAGATGTAGTTGAAAGTACTATAGATGATATTTTGATGATGGCCAAAGAACTTGATATTTTAGAAGAAGCAAAAATTAAAACAGAGGAATATCGTCAACAATTAAAAGAAAAAGAAGATTCTTTTCAAGTTTTAATTGAGTTTTTTAATTATTTTAAAGAAATTAAAAGTGCTTATGATAAAAAAGTAAAAACAGAAGAAAACTTAAGTAAATATGAAGAGTTATCTTCGGTCAAAAGAGGAGTTAGTTAAAATGAGTATTGATAATTTATCAAATAAAAAAAAAAAAAAAAGCTTAATTTAACAACTGAAGAAAAAGAAAATTTTTGGAAAAAAATGTCAATTCCTTACAGTATGTTTAGATAGAAAGGATATACTGAACTTGAAAGTAGAGCATTGGTTTTAGCTTTTCTTGATGATTTAAAAATTCCCTTAAAGATTGAAAAAGATAATGTTACAAATTTAGGATATCATTGTTTTTATCCATCAGGAACAAAAGCTGTTCCTGAAGATGGATGGGATTATCTTAATAAATCAAATGAAGTGATGGATAGTGCACACATATTAAAAGAAAGAATAAAATTATATTATGATGATGATAAATGCTATGAATGGACTAAATATTTTGATTTTGCTAAAAAAGCCAAGAAAAAGCATGTTTTTTTTCCGGATTCGTTGAAAATTAGTTTAAGAGATGAAGATTTTAAAACTTTTGATCCGGAGTATTATAATGAACAAGCAATGATAAAAAAAGTTGAAACATTATCTGATTCTCCTACATCGGTTAAAGAAAGTAAATTAACAATCGCGACTAATGAAACAATAATGGATATTAAGAGTTTAGCTAGTCTTTTAAATCGAAAAGAAGAAGCAGAAATGATTATTCAAGAAACAGTTGATAGATATAAAAATATTACAAAAGAATCATATATCGAAGAAGGAATAAAATTAGGTTTAATTCCAATAAGTTATGACCTTTCATTACAAGCATTATTTGTTGAACTTTATACATATTATTTAAAATTATTAGATATGCAAATTAAAAAGAATGAGCAAGAAAGTAAAATTGAAACTATTGCTAAATTTAACCAAAGTAATGAAAAAGAAGATCTTGTTGGAAAAACAATTGATGAGACTCTGGTAATGGCAAAACATATTGGTAAATACGATGAAGCTAATGGTGTAATAAATAAAATAAAAGAAAGATTAGCAACTGAATTTAATCGTCAAAATGTTTTAATGGATTTATTTAAATATTATAGTGGTATAAAAACAACATATGATAAATATATGACTAATCAAAGCGATCTTCAAAAGTTTGAAAATTTAAAATTATGACAAACTAAAAGTTAAGATAAACTTAACTTTTTATATTGGAATATTTATTAATAATTATTTAATTTAAGCAGAAATTATTGACTTTTAGAAATGTAAATATTATAATGAATTAGCAAGTGCCTCAATAGCTCAGTCGGGAGAGCACACGGCTGTTAACCG
>CAYFQA010000070.1:0-4755 GCA_964345145.1 uncultured Muribaculaceae bacterium
CCCGGCTCATAACCGGGTTGTCGTAGGTTCAAGTCCTACAAGATCCACCATGTGCAGGTGTGGCGGAACTGGCAGACGCGCTAGACTTAGGATCTAGTGGATTATTCCATGGGGGTTCAACTCCCTTCACCTGCACCATAAAAACGAAATTGAACTACTATTAAGTAATTTAAACACTTGATTAGTAGTTCTTTTTTTATTATGCTATAATTTGCCGCAAAGGAGTTTATTATGGAATTAATTAATTTTAGTAAAAATAATACTTTTTTAGAATTATCTGAATTAGAAAATAGTGAAATTGATTTAAAGGAATTTTATAAATTAATTAAAATCGTAAAATTAGCTTTCATTAAAAATAATTTTAATAAATAACATTGTAAACTAATTCCCTATTTACTAGTATTATTTCAATATATTTCTTATAATAAATATAGGTGATTAAAGTGCAACGAGAAAGAAAAATTAATGATAGAATTCTTGCTTTAGATGAAGAAAAATTTAATCAATATAATCAAGGTGAACAAATACCTCTTTTTTCTCGTGAATTTAGTGTTCAATTAACTAAAGATATATTAAATGATGATCAATATAATTTATATATAGAAAGACTATTTAATGACGAAATAGCTATGTTTATATACGGTTTAAATAAAAATGGCGATATTACAAAAATGACTTCTTTAAATAAAGTTCAATTAATTAAGTTGTTTATAAAATTAAATGAATTATATCCTTTAGAAGGAATTTCTTTAGAAAGATTTAATAAATATTTAAATTCTGTTTCGTATGAAAATTTTATTAATAAATATCAAAATCAAAATGAAATTTACACATTAAATATAGATAATAACAGTTATAGTTATACTGTTAAAGATTTTATTAGCTTTCTAAGTATTGATGATGATACTTTAGAAAGTCGTCTAAATAATGGTTATTATGATGAAAAGTTTCTTTATGCTTTATCTAAATATTTTAATGATAATAAGATTATTAAACACTATTTACTTCCTGATCAATATATTGATCGTCTTAGAAATGTCGAATATCATAAATATATTGATTTTCAAGCAGTTAATGACTTTTTAGTTACTAAAGATCCAAACATTGATAAAGTTATTGTAAATGAACAATTAAAAGATTTTATCTTAAGTGATATGGATCCGAATCTAACTACTTTAGAAAAAGCTCTTTATATTTATATTAAATTATGTAAAACTCTTACCTATGATGATCAATTTTATGTTTATAATCAAAGAGGTGAAGTTGCTAAAAAACATGAAGATTTAAATAATGTTAGTAATATTACTCCAAGTAATAATTTAGTTGTTTGTTATGATTTTAATATTATTTATGGTAAATTTCTTCAAGATTTAGGACTCAATTTTAAAACTGATTCTGCAATAGTTAATGGTTTTGGTGGTGGTCATGCCAGTTTAGAGTTTAGATGTGGAAAATTCATTATTAAAGCTGATTCTGTTACAGGTATTTTAGATGGTGATTTAGTCAGAGCAAAATTAGATTTAGATTTAAAAGGTATATATTGTAAAAATACTAGTTTAGAAACTAAAGAAGAATTTACTACTTCCCTAGAAAAAGTTTATAATTCATTAAAAAAAGAAGAAACTTTTGAAGATGTTTTAACTGAATATGAAAATACAACTACGAATTTAATTAATGTTCCTTTAGAAAATCGTTTTCAAATTCTTTTAAATAAAGCTAATTCTACACATTTAATGGGAATTGATAACATTGGTTATATTATTCATCTAAGAAACATTATGTTTAATGAAACAGAAAGAAAAAAGAATTTTAATTTAGTATTCATTAAAAATCAAAATGATCTAGATGAAAATAAAAAAATAACTATTAGTACTATATTTGTTTTAAATGATAAAGATATAGAAATCTATACTAATGACAATAATTATTACCATTATCATCCATCAATTCCACTTGCATGTATTAGTTTAGAAACACTTCAAGAACTATTTGATAATAATAAATTAGCTTATATAAACAACAAATCTCCAAGAATACCTGGTATAAAAGAACAAGGAGGAATGCGACTATGATTAATAAAATAAAAGAAATTAATAATTTTTTAATTATTAAACATCAAAACAATCCCCACGAATTAAAAGTTCAACTATTAATTAAAAAAATATTAGCAGAAGAAAACTGTTTTCTAAAAATGAATATCAATACAGCTTATGCTATTTTAAGAGACTTAGAAATAGATGAAAACAGATTAGATGAAGTCTACTCTAAATTAATTAATATTACATAAAAAAAGCGATTATTAATCGCTTTTATTTATCTTGTAACATATTAAGTAAATCTATTTTGAATATATCTTTCGAAGCATTTGCTTTTGATATCATAACACCTTTATATGTGATTAATTCTTTTTGATGACCTTCTAATAAAATGTCTGATGGTGTAATATTAGTTAACATTACAATATTTTCTTTTTTATAAACTGTGTAAATAAGTTTTACATCTCCATGAACTTGACTAAAAATATGATCACTTGGTAATTTTAATTCATATGTCTCAGTTTGTTCTATTTTATTAGTTTTAGTTAATTCACCAATAAAATTCCCTTTTCTTAATTCTGGATAATATTCGAAGTTAAGTTTTTTATAAGCAAGCATATTATACTTCTTTAATGCTCTTTCTAATTTCTTAAATTCGTTTTCATTTACGTAATCTAAAATAAACCCTTTCACATTATTTACCCCCTTAGTTAATTGACATTATACTATACTTTACGTCAAATGTCAAATTTGACACTTTTATACCCTTAGATTGGATTATAATATTACTACTTATTAATTAGTTTGTCAACTGTTATATTTGACAATTTAAGTAATTTTTGGTAAATTACTTAAACGAAAGTAGGTAAATATGGATTTTAATACTATATATAAAAAATATGAAGCAAATAAACTATTTTTAACATTATATCGAGACAATCTAACCAGTGAATATCGTGTTGTTTATTTACTTGAAAGAGAAATGGTCAATAAATTTTTTGTTAAAAAAAGATTTGTAGATATTCATAATGGCAAAATAATTACTGATATGGTCGGTATAAATGATGAAGAAGTATTCTATATCCAAAATAAAAGTGTTTTTGTTAATAATTATAATATTAGACATTTAATTAATATTAATGATGCAGCTATTTTTATTGGTTATAATCCAAGGGATACATATACAAATAAAAAAGCTCAGATACTATTATCCAATTATAATCATCAAATATTTTTAAAACCAGAACCAGAAACAAGTAAAAAACTTAAACCATAAAAAAATAAGCTATTTTATAGCTTATTTTTCTTTGAATCTCATTTCCATTTCTTTAGTTTCAGAGTTGTATTCAATCCAATCATTAGCTTTTGGACTTTCATTTATTTGGAAACCATGTTCTTCACTTATGAATGAACTACGACAGTTGTTACCATTATCATTACATGTCATATTGCTGAAGTCTGAATAGCCATGTGTTTTTGTATCTTCTTTAATAGCTTTATGTGTTTCTCTATCTAAAATAAATACATACATCATTTCTTCTGGTGGAATTGCTCCGCCTACTTCTTTTATTCTTCTTAATGCTGCTTGAGCTTCTTCAGTTTTTAAGTTAGCACCTAATTCTCTTCCAGAAGGATTAACATCACCATCAGCGAATCTTCTTGGTTTAGCCATTAATCTTGGATCGTCCATTAAACCTTTTGTTGCAGTAATTGTTTTTCGACATTCAATATCGCCTAAAGAACAATCAATTACACCATCACAACCATCTTTAACTGGACATACTATATTATTTGCAACATAGTAATGGCATATATATTCATCAGTTTTATGGATATCTTTATAATAATCTATTAAACGATTTCCTAAACCTAAGTTGGCTACTGTAAATGTATAATTATACAATGACGCTCTTGTTCTTAAACCAACTGGTAATCCAAATCCTAATTCAATATAAGATTTTCTTGCTAATATATCTTCAGTTAATAATGGACTATTTCTTGTGACGGTTATTCCGCTTGGCTTAATAACATACATATCAGTTCCTATCTCATAACTTATTTTAACATCAGTAGCATTTTTACCATAATCGTAGAAAGCTAATTCTCTAGTTTCTGTTTGGTGATTTTTAATATATTCTGATAAAGAACCAGCAGCTTTAACATCGGATAAATCGCCTATAAATATTGGTATTTTAGATATCTTATTGTATTGTCCTTTAGCACATTTTAAACTATTTTTGGTACCATCACAGAACTCAAATTCCGGATTATATTCACCATTTTGTTTCATTGGTTGATTTGCTAAATTTACAACTCTTGCATTTATATTTTCCTTAAGTTCGATTTCTTTTAAAATTTCTTTAGTATTATCATCAGCCATATCCATTTCATCATAATGGAAATTTATAACTTTTGGGAAATCAGTAGCTGGATCATAAACGTTTTGATAATTCATACAATCTGCATAATTATTTGTAGCATTATTAATAGTATCAATTAATTCACTGTATATTATTTCTAATTCTTTTAAAATTTTCCTTATATCTTCTTTAATTGACTCAAAACGTTCAATATTATCTTTAGTTCTAGTATAACAATATCTACCTATATCTGGTTGATATGAATTTCCTGGTGGATCAACAGTACAAAGATTTTCATAATCTGTTCCCATCTTTACTTTCGCATTACCTTCGTTACAACAAGCCTTATATTTTTTCAC
>CAYFQA010000071.1:0-4754 GCA_964345145.1 uncultured Muribaculaceae bacterium
CCTTCATAATTATCACTTTTTAATTTTGGTAACATACTACCATAGGTGCCACCATAAAACATATTAAGAAGTATTGTTTCAATAACATCATTAAAATGATGTCCTAAAGCAATTTTATTACAACCTAATTCCATAGCTTTGTTATATAGAAAACCTCTTCTTTTCCTAGCACATAAATAACAAGGTGATTTTTGATTTTCAATTTGCTTGAAAATATCAGATTTAAATATATTTAAATCTATATCAAAATTTCTAGCATTATTTTTAATACTTGTTAATACACTATCATTATATCCTGGATCCATTACTAAATATTTTATTTCAAATTTATATTTAGAATGTTTTTGAATTTCTTTTAATACACATGCTAAAAGAAAAGAATCTTTTCCACCACTGATACAAACAGCAATCGAGTCATTTTCTTTAATAAGTTCATATTCATCAATAGCTTTTAAAGTTCTTTTCCAAATTGTTTTTCGATATGTTTTAGTTATACTTTTTGTTATTTCATTAATCATTGAGCTTTCCATCTATTTAGGATATCAGCATTACTACTATATGGTGGTGGATTTGGTACATCTAATCTTATTATCATTGGTATTCTAAATGCAGATCCAAAACCAACACAAGTACCAGGTTGTAAAGCATTTAATTTTTCGATTACATCTGCTGAAATATTAGGTAACATTTTCTCAATATAGTCAAGATCTAATGGATGAGTCATTTTAAATATTAAAAAGTTTGATATTTGCGAAATAACTGTATCAGATAATTCGACTGGTCTTTGAGAAATAAGATCTAATAATAATCCATATTTTCTTCCTTCTTTGGCTATTCTATCAAAAATATTATAACCAATCAAGAATGTATCATTATCTTTTTGAATATAACGGTGTGCTTCTTCTAAAAATAAATGAAATGGCACTGAAGCGCGTTCTTTTCTTCCTTTTGTAAATTGAAACAATAATCTTGCAAAAATTTTAACCATTGTTTTTGCTAATGTATCATCTACATCTTCTAAATTAATATTAATAATTTGACTTCTTTTATTATTTTGAGCAACTAAATAAGATATATATTGATCAGAAGTAATATACTCAGGAAATTCAAAAAATCTTTTATTTGAACTATTTATTAATGTATTTAATCTAACTTTTAAAATCATTGCTGCATCTTGTAATTGCTCATTAGTTTGAAACCCTTCACTTATTAAGGTAAATTCTAAAGCACTAGCAAAGTCATCAATTGTATAAAAAGTATTTTTAGGTTCTTCAGTTGTTTCAGTAGATTCATCAATGTAACTTAAAACATATTCATTAATTAAAACACTTTCTCCAAAATTACCTTTAGAATCAATATTAAATGCTTCACTAAATCTTCTTGTATAACCTATTCCTTGTAATGTTGCATCATAATTAAATGCTTCGGTTTCACATGCTGTTACTAATTTAAATACATCATTTTTCTTTTGTGATGAAGTTTGATTTGAGAATAAAACTGCTAAAATACCTTTTGCTATTAAATGATTTTTATACTTTATACTTTGTTCATCATCTTTAGAAAAAATTCTTACTAATTTTAATGCTCTTTCAATGATTGGTAATTGACTATGAGTATCAGCTTGTAATAATAAAGCTAAATCATCTAATTCAAGTAAATGGAAAGGTATACTTAAAACTTGATCTTCAGCATCGACTGGATTAGTTGTAATAAATTTATATTGATAATTGGGATTTATTTGATTAATTGCTTTAAATGCAGTTTTATATTCTCCATAAGCATCAAAGAAAAATAAATTTGCATTATAAAATAAATTGTGTGGATGTGAAAAAATATTTTGAACAAAGCGAGCAACACCCCATGATTTACCAGAACCAGAATTACCAAAAATTGCCATATGATTTGATAACATTGTATTTAAATCAACATAAATAGGAAATTTATCGTAAATTGGACTATTTCCAATTAATAATGATTTTTCAGTTTGTTTCCCAACAATTATTTCTAATTCTTCGTTAGTAACTACTCTAATTGTTGCATTTAAATCAGGTTTACGAATAACTCCTGGAACATAACGATCTTCATGAAATTCGCCTAAAAACTGAATTTTTATTTCTGTTTCTAAAACATCTTTTACTTCACCTAATATTTTTTTTCCTTCAGATTCGAAAACAACCTGTAAATTTAATAAATTCGGAACTATATTCCCATCTTTTATTATTTCAACATGTGCATTATTATTACTTATAAATTTAATTTTTCCAAACATTTTATTCCCTCTTATTCTATATATAATTTATCATAAATATTAATATTAAACAACAATTTATCTCTTTAAAATATAATCCACTATATCTTCTGTTGCTTTGGGATTAATAATTTTTTGTTTAGGATGTTTTTTCTTTTTTAATATATGTCTAATAATTTTATCTAAATCAGATATTTTTTTACTATATACTGATAAATGAAATTTATTAAAAAACTTTCGATTATAATTTTCAACTGCTAAATATGAATTAAAATGAATTAATGGTTTGTTTTTAATAGCTATTTCAGTAGATGAAATACCACCTGGTTTAGAAATTACAATACTTGCCGCACTTAAATATAAATGAACTTGATTTGTAAAAGATATAACTTCAAAATTAGAATTATTAAATTTTCTTTTTAGTTCTTTAATTAATTTTTTATTCTTACCTGCCAAAACAATAACATATATATCTTCATTTTTTAAAATATTTTTACAAATTCCTATTGCATTACCACATCCTAAACCTCCCATCATTATTAAAATAATGGGTTTATTAGTTTTTATATTTAATTCTTTTTTAGCATCTTCAATACTTACTTCTTTTTGAAATATTGATTTAACAGGAATACCTGTTGGGATAAGGTTAATTTTTTTCATTCCTTTACGTGCAAAATCATTAATTAAACTTTTATGTGCAATAAAATATTTATCTAAATTTGTTTCTTAAATAAAAGGTATATAAGTATAATCTGTTATAACTCCATAACTTTTGATTTTTAAGCCTTTGTTTTGTAAATAAGTAATGGTTTGCATTCCGAAAAGATGAGTACAAACTACTATATCAAATTTATTTTTAATAATATAGTCTTTTAATTTTTTAGCATGAATAAGACTAGTGGCATAAACAGGAGATTTTACTTTATCACTTGATACAGATTCTCCTAATTTATATATCGCCAAAAATAATTGTGGTGTTTTTGTTACTGTTTTATTAAATATTTTTTTACTAATTTTATTTATATGATAATTACCGAATGCAGATGTATCAAAAATTTCTACATCAATATTTCTTTTTTCAAATTCTTCATATATTGCTGATGCTGCACTGTTATGACCTTCACCATAATTACCAGTTAAAATCAATACTTTCATTATTAACCTCCCACTAGAATAAAAAAAAGTGATTAAAATAATCCTTCAATAATCTCTTTCTCATCTTTTATATCAATTTTCATTTTTGTAGCAATTGGTACTTTTGGAAGTCCGGGCATTGTCATTATATTGCCAGATAAAGCAATTATAAATCCGGCACCAGCGGCTAATCTTAATTCATTTATTTTTAAAATATGGTCATTAGGTGCTCCTAATAATTTTGGATTATCAGAAAATGAATATTGTGTTTTAGCAATACATACTAACAAATTACCATATCCAAGTCTTTCAAACTTTTCTAATGATCTTTTAGCTTCATCAGTTAATTCAACATCTTTAGCTCGATATATTTCTTTAGCAATTATTTTAATTTTGTTTAATATAGATTCATTAATATTATATAAAGGTTTAAATTTAGATGGTTTTATATTATTAACAACTATTTCTGCAAGTTTTAAAGCTCCTTTTCCACCATCTAAATAAGCACTGTTTAAAACAAAATGAATATTTTTTTTTGGAAAATAATTAGTTAAATAATCTATTTCTTCTGGATTATCTAAAGAAAATTTATTTAATGCTATTATAACTGGAACATTATATTTTAATATATTTTCATAATGTCTTTCTAAGTTTTTAAGACCAAGTTTTAATGCTTCTAAATTAGGTAAATTAATATTATCATAATCAACATTACCATGAAGTTTTAAAGCTCTTATAGTGGCAACTAAGACTACTAAATTAGGTTTTAAATTTCCGATTCGGCATTTTAAATCAAAAAACTTTTCACCACCTAAATCAAAACCAAAACCAGCTTCAGTAACAACATAATCAGCATGACTTAATGCTAATTTTGTAGCAATTAAACTATTACAACCATGTGCAATATTAGCAAATGGTCCACCATGAATTAAAGTTGGCGTATGTTCAAGTGTTTGAACTAAGTTTGGTTTAATTGCATCTTTTAATAAAATAGTTACTGCTTCTTCAGCTTTTAAATCTCCAACTGTTATTTCTTGATCATCATAAGTATATGCAACAACTATTTTTTTAACCATTTTTTTTAAATCCATTAAATCTTCAGCCAAACATAAAATAGCCATAATTTCAGATGCAACTGTAATATCATAACCACTTGTTCTGGAAACACCATTTTTAGTTCCTAAACCAATCGTTATTTCTCTTAAAGCACGGTCATTTAAGTCAACAACTCTTTTCCATGTTACTTTATTAGGATCTATATTTAATATATTATCTTGAAATATTGAATTATCAATCATTGCCGCGATTAGGTTATGAGCAGCTGATATTGCATGTAAATCTCCTGTAAAATGAAGATTAATATCTTCCATCG
>CAYFQA010000072.1:0-4642 GCA_964345145.1 uncultured Muribaculaceae bacterium
AATTTTTTTAATATTTTTATTTTTTATATTATTAAATATATATTTTTCATTTTGACTTAAACCCATTGTATTATTTCTAATAATTTTGAATTTGTCTTCCTTAATACTAATATATCTTTTTGATTCTAGAAACATAACTGTACTAATTAATGTTTCTTCTACAATAGTTTGGTTAATTAAATATGTTAAAACACCTGGTGTATACTTATTTAAAATACGACTATAATATTTATTTTCTTTTAAATCACCTGTTTTATTATTAATTTTATTTAATATAATCTGAATTAAATTAATAAATAAGTAAGACACTAATGACAAAAAACCAAAATATGTTATTGTAAAAACTGTTTTTAAAATTATCTTTGATTTTAAGTTTATACTGAATTTAAATATTTTTAAAGGAGTTAGTTCAGTTATTATTAAAGTGTTTACTAAATTGTCAGTTAAAATATAACTAACAAACAAAATTAAAATTAGTCCTAAAACAACAAGATATTTTGTTTTTTTAAAATTTAATGATTTCCTCATTAACATTTTATTTCTCCAATATCATATCAACTTTATCTTTTTGACAATTTAAAGTGCATTTTCCACCAATTGGAATTGTTAACATCGGAGTAGTATGACCAAAATCGGCATCATAAATAATAACTTTGTCTTTTAACTCTTCTTTATTTAGTAATTTATTCCACTTTCGATCATCCATTTCACAGCTAAGTTGAGCCCTTCCAATTACAATTCCTTTTACTTGTTTAAATAATTTTGTCTGTATAAACGATGTTAAATCACGATCAAAATTAAGTAAAAAGTTACTTTCACTTTCTTCATCATCTTCTAAAAATAAGATTATATCTCCTTTAATATTAGGCATATATTCTGTTCCTTGTAATAAATTAAAAGTACAAAGATTACCACCTAAAATTGTACCAGAAGCTTTACCTGGATTAATTACTTTCATTCCAGTAGTTTTTATAAATTTTCTCTTATCTTGTTCTCTATACCACGGATCATCACTAAAAGTTGGTGATGACTCAACAATTACTTTTTTATTATCAAATAACATTTTTTTAAAGTAATCAATTGTATATTCATTACCTTTTTTCATTCCAAAAGTAGAATAATGTGGTCCTAAAAATGTAACCATACCTGTTTTAGCATAAATAGCTACTAAAAGGGCTGTTATATCTGAATAACCACTCAATACCTTAGGATTATTTTTAATAAGGTTATAATCGATTTTAGATAGTATTTGATTAACATTATAACCACCTATTGCAGTTAATATACCTTTTATATTTTTATCATTAAAAGCATCATGCAAATCTTCTATTCTTTTACTAATTGGTGCACATACATAATCATCATCTGATTTCATTACATTCTTACCAAATGTTACTTCCAAACCCATGTTTTCTAATGTTTTGGTTGCAATATTAATTGTCTCTTCATTTAATATAACCATACTCCTTGAAGGTGCAATTACTCTGATTTTGTCATTTTCTTTTAAATTCATAAATATCACCAATTTAATTATACCTTATTATAGTTCTTTTTTGTAATTATTTTTGATATAATAGGTTCACTGATGAGGTGAAAAAATGTTTTTTTTAAATATAATTAATGATATTGGTAATTTTTATCCTACCGGAAAACAAATAATGACAATATCAGGTTTAATTATTTCAATTATGCTTTTTTATAAAAGTATTTATTATGCAATTGGTTTTTTCTTTACTAGAAAATTTAAACCAACTAAAAAGAAATTCAAATATGCAATTTTAATTTCTGCAAGAAATGAAAAAAATGTAATAGGTAATTTACTTGATAGTATCAATAAACAAGATTATCCCAAAAAATATTTAACAGTTTTTGTAGTTGCAGATAATTGTACAGATAATACTGCTGAAATTGCTAGAGAACATGGCGCGATAGTCTATGAAAGATTTCATGATACAAATAAAACTAAAGGATTCGCTTTACAATTTTTATTAGAAAGAATTGAAGAAGATTATGGAAGATTATCTTTTGATGGTTATTTTATATTTGATGCAGATAATTTATTAAATAGAAATTTTATTACAAAAATGAATGAAGCTTTTGCTTCTGGAGAAAAAATTATTTGTTCTTATCGTAACACTAAGAATTTTGATGAAAATTGGATTGCTTCAACATATGGACTTCATTGGATTCGTTCAATAAGAGCTAATCATCGTGCAAGAAGTGTTTTGAGACTCGCTACAAATATTCAAGGAACTGGTTTTTTATTCGCTAGTGAAATAGTTAAAGATGGTTGGAAATATACCTCATTAACTGAAGATCGTGCTCTAACTGCTGATGCAGTTGTTCAAGGATATAGAATATCTTATAATGATGAAGCTGAATTTTTTGATGAACAACCAATTAGTTTAAAAATTGCTCTAAGACAAAGATTAAGATGGTCTAAAGGTCATTTACAAGCTTTTGCCGAAACTGCTCCTAAACTTATTTTAAATATATTTTTCGGAAAAGCTTTTGTTAAATTAAATTGGAGTGGAGAAACTAAAAAGAAAAAGAAAGAATCTTTTAAAGATTATTTATTAGCATTTGCCGAATCAATTAGACATCGTTTCGCCTCATATGATATGTTAATTCAACAAACTCCAATTGTTTTAATTAATTTAGTAAGATGGTTAATATTTAGCGTTTTAATTTATGGAGCATATGTCTATACAAAAGGCGCGACTAATTTAGCTACTTTATCAACTTCTACTCCTCTTGGAGCCTTATTAGTTAAAATATTTGGTAGAGGAATAGTTAATTTAAGCCCTGGTGTTGGCTCAATGTTTATTGCTATGTTAATTGCAATATGGTTAAGAATTTTATATCGACTAGGATCTTATTTAAGTAGTACTTTAGTTGCAGTATATTTATTTATTATCGAAAGAGATCGTATTATAAAAATATCTTTACCTAAGAAAATATTATATTGCTTAACTTGGCCAACATTTGATATTATTGGTCGTTATACAATATATGCTGCTTTGTTTATGAATGTTACATGGAAACCAATACCTCATACAAGTAAAGTAACTATTGGTGATATAGATACTTCTAAAAAGGAGAATTAATATGAATGTATATATTGACCAAATATTTAATGAAGGTCTAGGTAAAACTATTTATTTACCAATTAAGAAATTAATAGATAGAAAAATTAAAAAGGCTAAAACAAATATTGTTTTAACCTTTATTGCTAAATTTATATACCTTATTTTTACTCTATCAATCATTAGTGTCTATATATATTCTAGTTGGCCTTTATAATTATTTTAAATCTTCTAACTGAGCTTTATTAATGTCTTTTAAATAATTATATTTTAAAATTAAATCATTCTTTTTTATTAAGTAGTCAACATAACTACTTTTTTCTTCGATAATTTCTTGATTATTTTTATTTCCCATAATAACATTACCATCACTAACATAATATTTTCCATCATACCAAGAATAGTCGTTAAAAAATACTATTCCCTTATATTTTGGATCTAATGCATCTTCACCAGTATAATAATGAGGATTATATTCTACACCCATTAAATTAAGTACTGTTGGTAAAATATTTATTTGAGCAGTTACTTTTTTAATCGTTTGTTTTTTTAATCCTTTACTCCATATAAAGAATGGAGTTTTATTAATTAAATTTGTTTTTGTATCTTTATATTTTTCTAATATCGTTTGATCAGATAACGTATATAAATAATGATCTGTAAAAGCAACTATAATTGTGTTTTTATCTAGGTTATTCTCTTTAAGTGCTTCCATTAATAATCTAACCATTTCATCAGTTTCTTTTGCTTGAATAAATACACAATCTTCTTCTGTAAGATTATAACTTGAAACATCTTCCTTTAATAGTTCTTTTTTATCTTCTAAATCTTCTTGTGACTTCAATATTTGCTTACACATTCCTTTTTCTGGACTAAAAGGCATATGTACAGAATAGGTAATTAAATAATTAATAAATTTACCTTCTTCTTGAAATTGTTTTTCATAAAAAAATTCATTTTTAATTAATTCAGTATCCATTTTGTAAGCATCATTTTTAGCATATTCATTCAAGTCTTTTAGACCATAATAATTATTATATCCCCAAGTTGAATAGTTAATTTTTCTTGAATAATATTCACCTGTATTCATATGAAATGCGTTTACTCGATAACCTAATTCTTTAAATATTTTTGGCATTGAACGAGGAAATACATTTTTATTAAATGTATATGCATTTTGAGTATACGTAATAGGTGTTAAATAACCTGTATTAACTGCAAATTCAGAATTAAATGTTGATCCTCCACCATTATAATATGAATAATGATTAGTAAAGTTTATTGAATTATTTAACAATGCATAGGTATTAGGCATTATATCTTTAGTTAAAACCCAGTTATCTATACCTTCTAATTGTAAAAATATTATATTTTTTCCTTTAAATTTACCGGTATATTTATTTTTATTATTAACAGTAACTTCTGAAAATATATTATTTAAAAACTCTTTTTCTGTTTGATTATCTGTTTTTTTAGGTTTTAGGTAAGTAAAATAAAAATTTCTTACTGTATATTCATATAACCCTGTAATACTCATACTTTTATTATTATCATTA
>CAYFQA010000073.1:0-4565 GCA_964345145.1 uncultured Muribaculaceae bacterium
TCTGGAGTTTGAGTTACTGTTCTAGTATTATCACAAAAACGATACCTTACAATCCACATACTTACTCCTGATTCATTCACACAAACGCTAGAAACATAATTGTGCCCAAAAGTTTCGTCAGTTACACCTGGAGGACAATAAAAACCAGGATACCTATACTCAAATTCAAAATCAGTTACATTACAACAACATTCACTTACTGTGTCGTACGCTAACCTACCCCAGCCGAAATAATTATCAACTAAGTGCCAAGGTGGAAAATTATATATAACATTTGCTGCTGTTGCATTTCGATATTTTTTCTTTACATCATCTTTTGTTTGAGTTAAATTATCAAACATAGCAATTTTGTTTTTATTTTCTGGTAATAAATCTATTGTTGGAATATATTCGGTTGAATTTGCTATTTTATCTTCTGTTTCTATTGTTTTTTCAGTAACTTTATTTTTATCATTTGAATTACTATCATTAGAAGCAATATAAGGAATATCTCCACATGGAGATTCTTCAATTAATGTAATTTTAAATTCATATTTTGCAATTAAAGCTTTTAATTCGTATATTTCTGTTAATAGTCTTTCAGCTTCTGCATAATAACCGCCAATATATCTTCGACGTGTTATATGGTTATTTACACCATGAACATCAACTTCTTCACCAAATAAATCTTGTGTAAATTGTTCTGTATCAGCTTTATATACACAATTTCTTTCTTGATCGATTTTTGGTAAATTATTTGCGCTTTCATCACCTATTAAATAAGGTCTAAATTTAAAGTATTGTCCTGATTTAATTGCAAAAACAGTCTCAGGATTATAACCCCAACCTTGATGATATATATCAACGTCATCTTTACAACTAACAGTACAATATGTTTCAGCACTTTTAACATACCTAGGACTTTGTAATAAACAATGAAGATTATCGATTGTTACACCTTTTTGTTTAGCTTCATAAATGAAACCTTTACCTGGTTCTTTTTTACACTCTAAAAAATTACCGACTTCTCCACATCTTGACGGAATAAATTCTACACAAAGGCGATCATAAATAACTGATCCCATTTGTGCTTCAGCATTTGGTTCATTACAACATGGTTTAAATGAATCAGCAAAAACGAAAGGATTTCTACGATAACGAAGTAAAAGTGAATCATAACCACTAAAACAAGAACTTTTATGAACTGGATTTGGTTTTAAAGGTGTAGGAGTTCTTCTTAAAGGTGGAATTGGAGTTTTTGGAATTACAATCCATTTTCCATCTCTATATACAGCTTCTTCTTCTTTACCGACTATTATCCAATCTGGAACTACTGGAATAACTTCTTCGATCTCTATTTCAATTCTTGTTGGTGTTATTGCAGGTTCACCTCCTGCAAGAATTGTATTTTTCTTTAAATCATTTATTGTAATTGTTTGAGTTGGTTCATCTTTATTTAAAGTTGATTCTTTATTACCTAAATCACAAGCAACTGAACCAACATTAATAATATCTCTAAACGTTCCTCTTATATCACCACTTGTTAATTTTTTAACATCTTCATCAGTAATGTTTTCTATTAAACCTTGACCATTTGTATAAATACTACCAAAAAAGAAACCTGCATATGCTCTTAAATCATTTTTCTTTGTTATTACTGTTTGTAATTCATACTTATGACATTCTGTTGAATTATATATTTCTGGAATAATAAATTCATAAACTTTTTCTTTTTTACTTATACTAACTTCTTTAACATCTTGAACTAACATTCCACCAAAAATAAATTCAACTTTATGAATATTATCCATATCATAATTATCACTTTGATTTTTAAGTTCAATTTTTATTTTCAAATCTTTTTCATTAACTTTTTCTTTTGTCAAAATATTTCTTTTAATACCTAAATCAATATTAGTCGTTGGATTTTCCATTTCTTTATAACCCATTACTAATAAATCAATTATTTTTATTGGCACTTCAAACTTATTTGTTTCACTCTGACCAAAAGAAACTTTTGGAAAGTTGAAAATATAGTTACTAACATCTTTTCGGAATCGATATTGGGTATTTGTTGTTAATCTAGTTGCCTTTCCTTTATAAATTTGTTCATAAACAATATTGGCAATAGAATTCATAATATAACCCATATATGATGAATTATCACAAGATTCATTAACAACAGAACTACAATTATATAATGCTACTGCATCAGCAACATTTTGCATTGAATTATCTGTAAATCTTTGACGAATAATATGAAATCTTCCTAATTCGATAAATGTTTTTGAATAATAATTAACCGCGCTTACATATTTAAAACACCCACCACTAGGATTTATAATTCTTTCATTTTTATTTAAACCAATGTATTCAACTCCTGTTTTTGGATTTTTAAATACATCTAATTTAAACACACCCATTTTATCTTTATAATCTAAAGAAACATATTCTGAATTATTTGGACATATTACTATTGGTTCTTTTTTTGTTTCAGCATTAACATTTAATAAAAAAAGAAAACTAAGAACAAATAAGAAAGAAATCAATAAAAATTTATTTTTTTTCATATTATCCCCCTATTATTTTTTCTTTTTTTCAACATAATAAAATAAATAGTCATTATTATAACTACGATAATTGCACCCATACCAACATATAAAAATATATTTGGTTTTGCTTTTGTTACAGTTAAAACAATACCTGATTTTTTTTGCATATCCTCAAAAGAAACAGTTATATTTTCTTCTGTAAGTTTTTTACATTCTTCAAGGTTTTTATGATTAAAACAAAAAGCTGAATCCGATAAACTATTATATTTTGGTAAGTTCAATTCTATTGTTCTTAAAGGATCTGGATAACATTCTTTATCAATAGTTCTTATTTCAAATATTTTTTTAATGTTATTATCTGCTCCATAAATTAATAATTCTAATGAATCTGTTTCTGGATCAGTTTCATAATAAACAGACGGATTTTCTTTATCTACTATAGCTAAATGTTTTCCTAAGCCATATATTTTCAAACGATAATAATAATAACCATCATCCTCTATTTCATAGTTATATTTAACACTACGTGCAGTTCTTTTATGATTATTAACTGAAGCATCACTACACATTAAAGCATTAACTTCTCGACATAAAAATAAAGGATAGATTAACATTAAAATTAGTACTAATATTTTTTTCAATTGACTCACCTATTCTTTAAAATAATTATAGCAATAATATTTTTTATTGTAAAGGAACTTTTTTGTGGTATAATATCTTCGTCTATTGAAATTAATTGGAACAGAAAGGAATTATGTTACAATTAATCAACTTAAATAAAAACTATAAAGAACAACAAGCTCTTAAAAATATTAATTTAAATTTATACGAAAATGAAGTTGTTATGATACTTGGCCCATCTGGATGTGGTAAAACAACTCTTTTAAACTTGATATTTAATATTGATGAACCTACAAGTGGAAAAATATTTTATAAAAATAAAAACATCCAAAATATTAATCAAGATTCATATCACAGTCAAATTGGTTATATCATGCAAAACTTTGAATTATTAGATAACTTATCTGTTAAAGATAACATTTCATTAGCCCATTCAATCATCGGTAAAAAGGATTCTAATTTAATAAATGAAACTATTTCATTAGTTGGGTTAACTAAAGAAAAAAACAAAAAAGTTAAACTTCTTTCTGGTGGTCAAAAACAAAGAGTCGCGATTGCTAGAAGTATTGTTAATTCACCCGAAATTATAATTGCTGATGAACCAACTGGTTCTTTAGATTCTAAAAACACAAAAGAAATAATGGATTTATTAATTAAAGTTAGCAAAAATAAATTACTGATAATTGTTACTCATAATGAATATTTAGCACATAAGTATGGAACTAGAATCATTAAATTAAATGATGGAGTTATCACTTCTGATTCTAACCCTCAAACTCGTATTTGTGATTTAAAATATACAAAAAAGAAAAATAAAATTAAAACAATCACAATATTTAAATTACTCAAAGAAAATATCTTAAGTAAAAAATTAAGATTTACTTTAACTACCATTGCGGCTACTATTGGTTTAACAAGTTTAGCATTACTAATTAATTTAAGTTCATCTTTAAATAAACAAATAAATAATTATGAAAATACATTTTTAAAATCATTTCCAATTATTATTAATCAAGAAAATGATTTAAATTTAGAAAATGAAAATTATTCCTATCCGGAATTTAAGGACATAAAAATTAAAAAAAATAATAATATTAATGACTTATCTTCTGATCAAATAAAATATATTGACAAAATAAATCCTAATTTACTCTCGGGTATTAATAAAAGATATTTTAATAATATTTATATTTTAACTAAAAATAATAATATTTTATTTTTAAACCAGGAACATATTATTGAAATGCCAATCGATTTAAATAATTATTATCAAGATAACTTTGATTTAATAGTTGGAACTTTTCCTGAAAAGAAAAATGAATTAGTTTTGATAATTGATGGTAATAATCAAATCGATGAATCTTTATATAAAACTTTAAATAAAAATTATTTTAATCAAAATTTTAAATTGTT
>CAYFQA010000074.1:0-1747 GCA_964345145.1 uncultured Muribaculaceae bacterium
TATGGTTGAGGGTAATCATCAGGGTGTTATAATTGAAGTTAATGAATATGATTATTCATCATTAGAAGAAGTTATGGATAATGATTTTTTAGTAATATTAGATCATTTAGAAGATCCACATAATTTAGGCGCGATTATTCGTACTTGTGAAGCAGCTGGTGTTAAAGGAATTATTATTCCTAAAGACAGAAGTGTTCAAGTAAATGGTACAGTTATGAAAGTAAGTTCAGGTGCTTTAGAACATGTAAATGTATGTCAAGTTAAAAATTTAGTTAACACAATTAACGAACTAAAGGATAATGGTTATTTTATTTATGGTTCAGATATGAATGGAATTGAATATAAAAAAATATCTTTTACTGATAAAAAAGTATTAATAATTGGTAATGAAGGATCAGGAATATCAAAATTGGTTAAAGATAATTGTGATGAATTAATTAAAATAAATATGTATGGTAAAGTGAATAGTTTAAATGCATCAGTTGCGGCTGGAATTTTAATTTATGGAATGAAGGAATAATATGAAGTATGAAATAAATGACCAGGAAGCTATATTTCTAGTTCGAGATAATAATCCTGATGCTAAAGATAAATTATATGAGAAGTATAAATATATTATTGATATTCATTTAAAAAAATATCAGAGAATGGCTTATTTATTAAAAATAGATTCAAATGATTTATATCAAGAAGCAATGTTAGGTTTTACTGATGCAATTAATAATTATCAAGATGATAAAGATGCTAGTCTACCAACGTTTATTACTTTATGTGTTAATCGAAAATTACAAAATGTGATTAGAAAAGCAAATTCACAAAAAAATAGAATCACTTTAGAAACAATTTCTTTAGATCAATCTATAAATCCGAAATCCAATCCATTAATTGATGCGATTGGTGATAATAAAGAAAATCCATTAGAAAAATTAACTAACCAAGAGGAATATAATGAATTGGTTAAAAATATAGAAAATATTTTATCTGCTAATGAATATGAAGTTTATACTTTAATGATTACAGGTTTAAATTACCAAGATATTGCAATTATCTTAAATAAAAGTCCAAAACAAATAGATAATACTATACAAAGGATAAGATTAAAAATTAAAAAAATGCTTGCTAAATAATAAAGTATGTGCTAGTATTTAGTTAGCACTTAAAGAAGTGTTTTTATTTGAAACTAAAGGGAGTAGTTGAAATGAAAAAGAAAAAGAAAACCAGTTTTTTCAAAAATGTTAAAGGAGAGCTAAGTAAAGTAAAATGGCCTACTACGAAGGAAATAGCTAAAAATACGGTCTCAACGATTATATTTTGTATATTCTTTGCATTATTTTTCTATTTAGTTGATATTGGCTTCTCATGGATAGTGGGGTTAATTAAATAATGGAACAAGAAAAATTATGGTATGTTGTTAATACCTATAGTGGACATGAAACAAAAGTAAAAGAAAAATTAGAAATGCGTACCGAATCAATGGGAATGCAGGACTATATATATAGAATAATAATACCTGAAACAACTGAAGTTGAAGTAAAAGATGGTGTTAAAAAAGAAAAAGTCAAAAAGATGTTTCCAGGATATATTTTAGTAGAAATGATTATGTCTGATGAAGCATGGTATATAGTTAGAAACACACCTGGTGTAACAGGGTTTATCGGTTCATCAGGAAGAGGAGCAAAGCCAACTCCATTACTACAATCAGAAATCGATCATATTCTTGGTACAGTTGGAACAGCTACTAAAACAG
>CAYFQA010000074.1:1757-4557 GCA_964345145.1 uncultured Muribaculaceae bacterium
CTCCATTACTTCCCCAAGAAATAGACCGAATACTTGCTAATATGGGTATGACCCGAATCGATGTTGATGTAGAACTTGGAGTCGGATCAAAAGTAACAATTATTGATGGTCCATTTAAAGGTATGTATGGAGTAATTGATAGTGTTGATGCTAATAATAATCGCTTAAATATTTTAATTGATTTGTTTGGTCAAGAAACACCTGTTGAATTAGAATTATTTCAAGTAAACAAGTTGTAATAACTTGTTTTTTTATGATATTATTACTAATAATAGCGAGGTGTATTTATGAAAAAAATAAAAACTTTATTAATTATTTTTATTTTATTTTTGGTAAGCGGATGTTATAGAGGAGATTTATTAATTAAAATAAATGATGATAAAAGTTACGTAGTTAATTTTGAAATAAAATTTGAAAAAGAAAATTTAGAACAAACAACAAATATTTTTACTAAAGAAGAAATTAGTAATCTTGAACAAGATGGATATGAAGTAACAGAAATTAACAATGATAAATATGTTGGCTATAAATTAGAAAGAAAAGGAAAAACAATTGATGAAATAACAACTAATGAAAATGATAGATTTAATATATCGATATTTCTTTTTGAAAGGGTAAAATTTGATAATTTAAAATTATTTTATTCTAAAGATAAAAAGACGTATAAAAGTAATATTGTTTATAAAATTGAAAAGTCTGAATCAGAATATATGAATTTAGATGAACCAGAATTAGTATTTAAAATTCAATTACCATCTAAACCAATATCACATAATGCTTCTTTAGTTTCTAAAGATGAAAAAACATTAACTTGGAATTTAAAAAATATAACAGAAAAAAATATTGATTTTGAATTTAAATTTAACCAAGAAAAAATAGATATATTTTTAATTTTAGGAATTATTAGTGGAATTATTTTGTTAATAATTATTATATTGATAAGAAAAAAACCAGATATACCTTCATTAGCGGGACAAACATTTGAACCAGGTAATCAAAAAGAAAAGCCGGATTTAGAAAGACCTATGGATAATTTTGTTGGTAAAGAAAAACCAGAACCAGCATTGGTTACTGATTCTAATTAATTTAAATTAAAAAAAGAACATATTTTTATGTTCTTTTGAAAGGAGGGCGTCCCAATCTCCCTCATCTCTTATGACCCAAAAGGTGTTTGGAAGGAACGAAATTTTCCAACTCTTTCATGAATATATTATTACTAATTACTTATATTGTCAAAAATCACTTTCACCCTTTTTATTTAAATATTATTGGCATTAAAAAGAATACTGAAAAAGCAAACATTAATAATCCCATCAATAAATATAAAAGTTCTTTCACTTCCATATATCTAGTTAAAAAATAACCAAATAATTCAGCAAAAACAATAGGTAAAGCATATTTTGTAAAGTCAACATCAGCCCATAATAATAATATAATGGCAATATTAACTGTTACTAAAGCATAAACACTTGGTCCTTCATTAAAGCTCTTTTTTAAATCTTTTAAAAATGCATTTTTTGAACTTTTCTTGCTTGTAGATTTCTTTTTTGGTACATAATTTTTTTTCACAAACTCAACCTCCTACTTATCTTAAATAATATTATACTATATCCAATTAAAAAAGTTAATATTTTCTATTTTTATTCCTAATGTTTTTAAATCTTTTTTTATGTGATAATCAGATCCTCCAGAAATTAATAAGTTATTTTTATGGCAATAATCTAATAACTTTGTTTTTCTTTCATCTAAATAAAGAGAGTGATAGCATTCTAAACCATCTATTAGTTTTGAAGAAGTAAGTTCATCTAGAAAAGAAGGCAAATCTTCTATTTTATAACCATAAGGATGTGCTAGAAAAAGGAGTCCGCCATTAGTTCTAACTAATTTAGATAATTCTTCTAAAGAAGGAACATATAAAGAATAATCATGATAAAGGATAAAATTCTTATTAGCGGTACAATGACGATAAAAAAATGCAGGCTTACTAAAAGCATCAGAACCAATTAATTTTTCATTCTCTTTATATTTTATTATTTCATTATAAATAAAATACATTGGAAATTCTTTATTAGGATCATAGACTAAATCCGAATCAATTTTAATATTTTTTTCTTTACATTTTTGATATAAAATTTCAAATTGATTAGTATTATCATCTGCATACTTTTCTTTTGAATACCAAGTTTTTAACCAATTTTTAATAACTTTATAATCAAATTTATAACCTAAAACATCGATTCTTACTCCGTTGTACATACATATAAATTCACAGCCAACAATGAGTTTACCAGTATAATAATCATTAATATTTAAATTATCTAGTTCTGAATATGCATCAACACAATTATGATCTGTTATTGAAAAATATTTAATATTTTTATTTTCAGCAATAGATAATAATTCTTTAGGAGTTGATTCGCATTTAGAATATGTAGAATGAATATGCAAGTCTATCATAATATCACCATTATTATTTTAACATATAAAATAAAACATATAAAAAACAATGTTATAATAAGTGTAAAAGAAAATAACAAAATATTTATTATATTACTTGCAAAGAAATGTTAGTTGTGTTAGTATTTATCTTGCAGTTATATGTTTAAATATAACAAGTGGAGGGGAATGCGGATTTGCCCATACCACTAAGCGAAAATATTTATAGGAGGTGTTTATCGTGGCAAAAGAAATCGTAAAGAAAATAAAATTACAAGTACCAGCAGGAAAAGCAACACCCGCTCCACCAGTTGGAACTGTTTTAGGACCAGCAGGAATCAATCTTCAAGATTTTTGTACACAA
>CAYFQA010000075.1:0-4340 GCA_964345145.1 uncultured Muribaculaceae bacterium
CCTACTCCATATTGACTTTTAACATTTATTTTTCCACCCATTAAATCTACAAGTTTCTTTGTTATTGCTAATCCTAAGCCAGTTCCTTCCGTTGTTGTATTTTTATCCATATCTAATCTTTCAAACTTAGTAAATAATTTAGAAACATTTTCTTCTTTAATTCCAACACCAGTATCTTGAACACTTATTATAAAATATGAAATATCATCTCTATTAACACATTTTACATTAAATAATATTTGTCCTTCTTTGGTATACTTCGTTGCATTAGTTAATAAATTTGTTATTATTTTTTTAACATTGACTTTATCACCATAAACTTGATAAGGAATATCTTCTGCTATTTTATAATTAAATATGATTGGTTTTTCCCCTATTCTTGATTTAGCTAAACTAGCTAAGCCATCAAATTCTTCACGAGGTTTATATAAAACTTCTACTAATTCCATTTTATTAGATTCAATCTTTGATACATCCAACACTCCACCTACTATTTCAAGTAATGTATCAGATGACTTAACTATATCTCTAGCATAATCCATTGCTTCTTCTGGCAAATTTTCCATTCCCATTATTGCATGACTAAACCCAGCAATTGCATTTAACGGTGTTCTTATTTCATGTGACATACTAGCTAAAAAGTCACTTTTGGCTGAATTTGCTCTTTCTGCTTCACTTTTAGCTATATTTAAAGCTTCAATCATTTTTAAATCCGGATTTTCTATTGTAAAATACATAATGTAACACAAAATACATAATGCTATATCATAAAATATAATTCCAGGAAAATAATATTGCACAGTATAAAATACTACAAAAACCAAAAGTATTCCAAATATTGCAAAATATCTTTTATCTATTTTTTTAAAATTAAATGAAGTAAGCAATAATGTAATAGCTAATAATATTCCTATAACAAAATATCCGAAATTTAAAGCACTCCCTGTAGAATTGCTTACCTGACCAACTTGAATTAGCTTTACAGTTAAAAAACTAATTATTACAGAAAAAACTATAACTAAAAGAATAAAAGGATATATAATTACTCTTATATTCTGTCTTATTTTTTCATAACTAATAATCAACACGTAACAAAGTAATGATCCTATTATTATGACAAACATTATAGCAAGTAATTTGTTTAAAAATATCAAGAGTGTCAAATATTTTGTTGATGCTACATCGAATCCCACAATAGAACACAAAAAATGTATATATGTATCTACAATTATTACAATTGATGATAATACCAAAATAATTTCGTACATTTTATTTTCTATTAATCTAATTTTTGGTTTAGAATAATATACTATTAATAAAATTATGATGAACATTAATGCTGCTAAAGGTAACTCAAATTCTAAAGACATGAAAATCACTACTTTCATAGTGATTATATCATTTTTATTTTATAACTTAAACTATTATTTTTTTAAACCTAGTTTTTTAATATGATTTTTTAAATCATATTCGTCATTTTCAGCAATGGTTTTCATAATAGGCGCCATAATATATGCATTTTCTCTTTTTATTTTAACGTTTCTAAAAGTTTCCCATAACTCTTTCGGTTTTGGTTCTTTTTTATTTTTAAAATATCCAATTTCAGATTGTAGCGCTTCAGATGAAGTCCATTTGTTTTCCAAATATATTTGTCTTCTTTCTTCTAAAAAATCTTTTCTATAATCTTTTCTTCTATTTAATTCTTCTCTTTTTAATGGTTCACTATAATTTTCAATTTGTTTCCATTTCATAGTCGCTAAATTATCTCTTAAATGAATTAATCCTTCTTTTAAGCTGTATTTATATAATTCAATAGGTTCACCACATACAACGTGTAAATCTTTAGAACCAAAATTATTATATGAAGATATCGGAACAACTTCTAAACCAGTTGCACAGCTAAGATCATGAACTCCTTTAAAAAACTCTTGTAATATTAAATTTTCGGAATTGTTTAAATAACCTTCAGGATAAATTAACACGCTTTTCCCTTTTTTAATAACCACTTTCATTTTTTCTAAAGAATCTTTTTTACTTTGTTTATCATTTCTATCAACATAAATCAAACCATTTGCCCAGGCAATTAACATTTGCGGATTTGTTTCTATTTGATCTTTAGTACCAGCTAAAAGATATGCATTTTTATCAATAATAGCAAGAGCGGAATTAATATCTTTACCAAATAAATGTGTTGATACATATATATATTGTTTATTTGGATCTAATTTAGAATTTTTAAATTGAATAGTTGAATTTTTATCAACTATCATTTTTCTTCCTAAGAAAATTTTAATTAGCTTTCTTAGAAGCGGATGAATAAAACCTCTTATTTTATAAGATAAACTAGCGTTTTCAAATGTTTCTATATTAGCATTTATTACAGATTTAGACATTGCGTTCTGCAATGGTTTTAATAAAAGATCGCAAAACTTAATAATATTCTCTTTCATATATTCCCCCTTTTCTTGAGTTGTTATACTATCAAATAAATGGAAAAATTTCAATAGTTATTGTTTTTTATTTAGAAGTTGTAGTTTTTTAGGAATAAATACTCCACCATCCATGATCAATTCATCATCAAAATACATTTTAGCATTACCATGTTCTGGTTCCATTCTATAAACTATATCCCAGTGAATTGCACTTCTATTTTTATTATCACTTTCAGGATGTGTATGCCCTAAGGCAATATGAAATGATCCCAACATTTTTTCATCATAAATAATATTACCAACTGGTCTTGTTATATTTGGATTAGTTCCGATTGCAAACTCTCCTATAAATCTACTGCCTTCATCAGTATCTAAAATTTTTATATATGCATTTTTTTCATTTTCTTCAATTCTTATTGCATAAACAAAACCACTTAATGGTAATTCTTTATCTCTTGTAGTATAAGGTATAAAATTATTTAAACAATAGATTAAATCATTTATACCTATATCTATTAATGCACTTCCACCTATAATGGGAAAAAGTTTTCCTGATTTAATTAATTCAGCAATTTTTTCATATAATTTTTTTTCGTTAAACTTTTCTTGATTTACATACATTTCTAACATTTCATCATCAATTAAAGCAACTTCTTCCATTCGTTCAATTTCAGAAGTATTATTGACAATTAATGTTCCTTTATCATCTTGACTAACTTGCGTTAATGTCAACGTTGGAACATTAAGAAATTCATGTAACTCTTCAATTACTTTTTTATAATTTGCTCCTAAACGATCCATTTTATTAATAAATATTATAATTGGAATGTTTTTTTCTTTTAATGCTCGCCAGATAGTAAATGTTTGAGCTTCTAAACCATCAACACCTGAAATAACTAAAATAGCTGCATCCAAAACACTTATTGCTCGTTCAACTTCCGATGAAAAATCAATATGTCCAGGGGTATCGATTAATTGAATTTTTTTTCCATCTAATTCGAAGGACACTAAAGTATCACGAACAGATATTCCTCGTTCTTTTTCTATTGATAAATTATCTGTAACTGTACTTCCCGAATCAACACGACCAATGTCTTTAATTACCCCAGTATGATAAAGTAAATGTTCAGTAATGGTTGTCTTACCAGCATTAGCATGAGCAAATATACCAATTGTTGCTATTTTATTTTCCAAATTAAATCACCATTTCTCAAATAAATACTCTTGACTCTTTGGATTCAAATTGAATCTTTCATAATCACCTTTTAAATGTAATGGAAATGCTGCGGCAGCAATCATTGTCGCATTATCTGTACAATATTTTAATGGAGGAATAGATATTTCTACATTATATTGTTGAGCTAATTTTGTCATTTCTTCACGAATATAGTTATTAGCAGACACTCCTCCAGCAACTATCATATTTCTTACTTGGTATTTCTTAATAGCTAATTCTACTTTGTTAACTAATTGTTGAACTGCTACTTTTTGAAAGCTAGCTGCAATATCTGCTCTTTCAACCATATTACCTTTTTGTCTTTCTGTATTAATAAAATTTATAATTGAACTTTTTAAACCACTAAAACTAAAATTGTAACTATCATCTTGCATTGCTACTGGGAATGTTAAATTTGGTTTACCTTCTTTAGCTAATTCTTCTAAGTTTGGTCCCCCTGGATAAGAAAGTCCTAAAGCACGCGCTACTTTATCATATGTTTCACCAATCGCATCATCTAATGTATGACCTAAAGGGCGAAATTTATAGTCTCCATCCATCATTATTAAATCAGTATGGCCTCCACTTATAACTAAAGCTAATAAAGGATATTGCATTTTTTTAACTAAGTTATTAGCATAAATATGACCTGCTATATGATGAACTTTTATTAACGGTTTAGAATGAACATA